>NZ_DASUBE010000136.1:0-3319 GCF_035763405.1 Edaphobacter sp. | reverse complement strand
GCGCACAGCTTCATTTTACCGCTGTGGGGTGGCAGGGATTACGCGGGCGCGAAGAGTTTTCTGGCGAGGACAAGGAGGTCGCTGCGGAGACGAAAAACAATTTTGAGTTGGCGGCGCCTGGGCGAGTATGGCCGGGTCTCTGGCGGCGCATGGCTTCAATCACTATGGGCAGATGGTGGAGTATCTGCGGATGAATGGGCTGATTTCACCGGCGAGCAATCTACAGATTGGACAACTTAGGGAAGGTCTGATTAAGTCCGCGAGGATTCCCTCAGGGGCTAAAGAGGGTGCTGAAAAAGTCATTGGCGAAGAGAAGGGCGTACCTCAGCGGCTAAAGCCGCGCTGATTTTGCGGTACTTGCGGCACGGCTGAAGCCGTGCCCTTAAGCAAAACAGACTTTTTCAGCACCCTCTAAAGCCCCATTGCATTGAGGGACGTGATGGCGTGGCTGAAGCCACGCCCCTTCAAAGCGAAGACTTAATCAGAGGTTCCTTAGAGCATTTTCCATAGAAGTGTTGCCTGGCGCAGGCCGATGCGCAACGCAGATTCCCTTCGGGAATGACAACAGAAGGTGGGGCTGCCCTGGGGATGAGGAGGTCACCTGAACTACACCTCCAGGAATACAGCTATAGCTGATAGGAGAGCAGCCCTTGCGCTGTTCTCCGTGCTTTTTACTCGACTGAATCGGTGCCCTTCGGCGGAGGCTTGAGGAGGAAGGTGAGTCCGAAGCCTACGACATCATCGCGGAGGCGAAAGCTGCGATCGTAGGAGGCTGAAAAAGTGATGTGGGGCAGGACAGGAATGTCGAGCGAGGTGAGGACGCCATTGTCTTCAGCAGCGCCTGTTGCGGCAGCCGTCGCCTTTCGTTTGCCGCGCGCTGTAGCAGAGTAAATGGTGGCTTTGTTGATGGGAAACTGCTCATAGCCGTTTGCCTGGAACTCGATGCCTGTAGGAAGGTCGATGGAGGTGCCCGCCTGGAGGTTGGCAAAGGCGCCGACGGCGGTGAAGCTCTTGCGTATGCGACGGCCTGTGAGATTACTTGGGTCGCTGATGCCTAGTTCGAGGTCGGGGGTGGGATGACACTTTTGGGGAAGTCTGATGGTTTTGGGATACGGCGGCTGTGTCGAGCCAGATTTTCGTGCGAGCTCCTGAGAGATACAGGGGTCTCTCCACTGCGGCGGCAAAAAAGCGCCGCCTTCGGTCGAGATGATGTCCGACCGAGAGCGGCGTTTTCTCAGCCGGGTCAGCGGCTGGCGAGCGGAGTGTAGAGGGCGGGGTAGGCGGGGCCGACGTATTCGGCGCGTGGGCGGATGAGGCGGTTGTCGTCGTGCTGCTCGATGACGTGGGCTGCCCAGCCTGCGATGCGGCTGACGGCGAAGATGGGGGTAAAGAGGTCGATGTCGATGCCGAGCAGGGTGTAGGTGGAGGCGGAGTAGAAGTCTACGTTGGCGTTGAGCTTCTTTTCCTGCTTGACGAAGTTTTCGATCTTGCGCGACATCTCGAACCACTTCATGTTGCCGGAGGTCTTGCTGAGCTCTTCGGACATACGACGCAGGTGCGTGGCGCGGGGGTCTTCGGTGTGGTAGACGCGGTGGCCGAAGCCGGAGATCTTCTTCTTCTCAACGAACATCTGGCGGACGTACTCGACGGGGTCGGCACCGGCCTTGTCGATGGCGTAGAGCAGGCGCATGGTGGCCTCGTTGGCGCCGCCGTGCAGCGGGCCCTTGAGCGCGCCGATGGCTCCGGTGATGGCGGAGTGGATGTCGGCGAGCGTGGCGGCGATGACGCGCGCGGCGAAGGTGCTGGCGTTCAGCTCGTGGTCGGCGTGCAGGATGAGCGCGATGTCGAAGGTGCGGGTCGCGGTCTCCGACGGGCGCTCGCCGTTGAGCATCCAGAGGAAGTTGGCGGCGTGCGAGAGCGTGTGGTCGGCTTCGACGACGGGCTTGCCTTTACGGATGCGGTCGAAGGCGGCGACGATCATGGCGATCTGCGCGGTCAGGCGGAAGGATTTGCGGACGTTGGCGTCGTGCGAGGAGTCGGCTTCGTCGGCGTCGTAGATGCTGAGCAGCGAGACGGCGGTGCGGAGCGCCTCCATGGGCGAGGCCGTGGTGGGCAGGGTGCGGAGCAGGTCGATGATCTTGGGGTCGAGATGGCGGGCGGAGGAGAGGTGAGCGGAGAACTCAGCCAGCTCGGCGGCGTTGGGCAGGCGGCCGAACCAGAGCAGGTAGGTCGTCTCCTCGAAGGTGGAACGCTGGGCCAGCTCGTGGATGTCGATGCCGCGGTAGGAGAGAACGCCGGCGTCGCCGTCGATCCAGCAGATAGATGAGCTGGTGGCGACGATGCCTTCCAGGCCTTTCGGTGCAGCAACAGTGGGCATGAGCAGTTTCTCCAGTAAAAGCAGGTACTTCGTTTATAGCGCAGCGAAGAAAGCGTTGTCACGGCAGGCTGCGCGAATATCGGTAAAAGTGTTCGGTCCGCGCCGGGCATTTTCCCTGAAACTGTAGTGTGGCGCGAGCCGAAGCGAAACGCAGATTCCCTTCGGGAATGACAACAAAAAGGGGGACTGCAAAAGCGAAACGCGGATTCCCTTCGGGAATGACAAAAAAAGAGTGAAACGCAGATTCGCTTCGGGAATAACAACAAATGAACGAGGTTGCGAGGGCTCTACCTTCAGGGGGGATGAGCTAGTTGCCTGGGGCGAGGATACGCGATGGTGAAAAGGCTTCCAGGTTGATGGATGCGGGCTCGCCGGTGATGAGTTGCGCCATGACGTGGGCGGTCGCGGGGGCGAGGAGGATGCCGTTGCGGTAGTGTCCGGCGGCGAGGAAGTGGTTACGCTGGTTGGGCGTGGGGCCGAGAAGCGGGAGGCTGTCCGGGGTTGCGGGACGGAGTCCGGCCCAGGATTCGAGGATGGTCGCGGTGGCTAGCGCGGGGAGCAGTTCGGCGGCCTGGGATTGGAGCCGGGCGATGTCGGCGGGATGGACGGTCTTGTCGAAGCCTGCGTCTTCGACGGTGGCTCCGATGATGGCGCGGATGGGGGTGGGCCCGGCGGCGCGCGGGACTATATATATGTCGGGCGTGCGGACGACCTGACGGAGAGGAAGTTCGGGCGGGAGCGCGACGGCGAGCATCTGGCCCTTTCGGGGGGCGACGTTGGCGGCCCAGGCTCCGGTGCAATCTACGAACTTTGCCGTGTGGACGGCTCCTGTAGTCGTGCTGACTTCGACTGCATCGCCGATGGAGTTGGCGGAGAGGACGCGAATGTGGGTGCGAAGGTTGATCCCGGCGGCGCGGATGGAGGCGAGCAGGGCAGTGGCGA
>NZ_DASUBE010000135.1:0-12595 GCF_035763405.1 Edaphobacter sp. | reverse complement strand
AAAGAGGGTGCTGAAAAAGTGTCTCGCCGGGAAGAAAGCGTACCTCAGCGGCTAAAGCCGCGTTGATTTTGCAGCGTTAGCGGCACGGCTGAAGCCGTGCCCTTAAGCAAAACTGACTTTTTCAGCACCCTCTAAAGCCCCCATTGCATTGAGGGACATGATGGCGTGGCTGAAGCCACACCCCTTCAAAGCGAAGACTTAATCAGAGGCTCCTTAGGGGATTGCGGTGAGGGGGCGGGAGCGGTCGGTGTGCATGGTGGGGGCGGCGGCGAGCAGGCGGCGGGTGTAGGGGTGTTGGGGATGACGGAAGAGGTCGGCGGCGGGGGCCTCTTCGACGATGTGGCCGTGCTGCATGACGGCGACGCGGTCTGCCACCTGCGAGACGACGGCAAGGTCGTGCGAGATGAAGAGCATGGCCAGGTTGTGGGTGCGGCGGAGCTGGTTGAGCAGGTGGAGGATCTGGGCCTGCACGGTGACGTCGAGTGCAGTGGTGGGTTCGTCGGCGATGAGGAGACGGGGACGGTTGATGAGCGCCTGGGCGATGAGGATGCGTTGGCGCTGGCCGCCGGAGAACTGATACGGGTAGTCGCGGAGGCGGTGCTCGGGGTCGGGCAGGGCGACCTCGTGCATGGCTTCGATGACCTTTCGGCGGATGTCGGCGCGAGAGAGTCCGGGGTGATGGGCCCCGTCGTTGTGAGCTTCAACGGCTTCGGCGATCTGGCGGCCGATGGGCATGACTGGGTTGAGCGCGGTCATGGGCTCCTGAAAGATCATGCTGATGCTTTGGCCGCGATGGCGGCGCATGGCTTCTTCGGGCAGGGTGAGGAGCGTCTGGCCGTCGAAGGTGATGTTTCCGGTGACTTCAGCGGTGGGCGGCAGCAGGCGGAGCAGTGCAAGCGAGGTGGCGGACTTGCCGCTGCCGGATTCGCCGACCAGGCCAAGGGTCTCGCCGGGATGGATGCGGAAGGAGATGTTCTGGACGGCAGGGTGGGAGCCGAAGCGGATGGAGAGGTCGTTGACTTCGAGGAGCGGCGCGTCCATTGGGCTGGTGCGATTGTAGCGTGCGGCTTGCGGCCGAGAGGCGTAACACCGATTGGCACCGATGCCACCGATAAAGACAAGAACGACCACGGATTTGCACGGATACCACGGATAAAAACAGATCGTTCCCCTTTCGAGTCATCCTTCCGCGCAGGGGGAGGAACCGTTTTTAATCCGCGTGCATCCGCGCGAATCCGTGGTCGTCTTCTTTTTAAAGATCGGCGGCATGGGTGCCAATCGGTGTTATGCCTCTCGGGATTCGCGCGTAGGGTGGGACTTTGGAGTGGAGGTATCGTCTAATCTGAGGACGGATATGAGAGCGCGGATTTTTGGAGCGATGGTTGGCGTGGCGTTGGCGGGCGGGCCAGTGTGGGCGCAGATGCACAAGGTCGCCAAGCCCCAGCAGGTGGTGCGCGCGGTGGGCGTGTACGAGTGGACCGGCGACATGGCCAAGCCGACGGCGAGCCGGCTGGTTCCGGTGTCGCTGTTCATCGAGGGAGATTTTCAGGATGCGGGCGTGTATATGCCGCAGCCTGTGCCTTTTGCGCTGGAGACGGGCAATATTTATGAGTTGAAGGATGCGGGCGCAGACAAGGGGACCGTCGAGCTGGAGTACGCGCGGCACATGCAGACGGCTAACGGTGACTACGACGACGGATGGTTTGGCTATGGGACGTACAAGCCGCTGGCTCCGCCCAAGCCGGTGATGGCGAAGAAGCTGCCGCCAGCGCGGACCTCGGGCATTACGTCGAGCGTGAAGGACACGGCGGAGGCGGAGCGGCCGACGTTTGCGCGGACTCCGGACGGGGAGCGCACGGCGGGAGCGCCGGAGCAGACTCAGAAGAAG
Organism: Edaphobacter sp.; assembly: GCF_035763405.1. Taxonomy (NCBI): domain Bacteria; kingdom Pseudomonadati; phylum Acidobacteriota; class Terriglobia; order Terriglobales; family Acidobacteriaceae; genus Edaphobacter; species Edaphobacter sp. Next base: position 10,707 of record NZ_DASUBE010000135.1, on the reverse strand, counting down.
GGTGCGTCTTCGCAGCCGTCGGCGTCGCAGCAGGGCGGCGCTTCGGCATCCGATGGCACGACATCTACGCCTGCGGATGATCCGGACCGTCCGGTGCTGAAGCGACGGACGCCGGAGGAGAAGCGGCAGGCTCAGGTGGAGGCGCGGTCGGATGCGGCGGGAATGGATGCCTCGTTGAATGAGGACCCGAATCGACCGAAGCTGCATCTTGGCAGGCCCGCGGGAGAGACGACGGGAGCGAATGTATCGAAGCTGGTGGGGCTGCCGGCGAATCTGCACCAGATGGTGGCGGTGTCGGATGCGGTGGACCGCGAGCCGCACGATTTTACGCGGCCGTGGGAGGACGCGGCGGAGCGGGCGGCGATTCTGAAAAAGATGGAAGCGATGGCCGAGGCGAAGCTGACGGCGTATGCGGCGGAGAATGCGCCTGTCGCCGAGCCTGCGGTTCCGAGTGCGAAGAAGACGGCTTCGCAGAGGACGCGGCGAAAGGTTCACGCGGCTGCTTCTGTGGCTCCGGCGCTAATGGATGAGGAACTGAAGGGCTATACGCTGAGCTATGGCGGCGATCCGACGTATGTGTACATGGCGCACACGGCGGCCCTGGGAGGGGCACTGCGGTATGTAACCGTGGTGGCCCAGACCGATGCGATCGGCCAGGTGAACCAGGTGCTGGCGAGCGCGACGGACGCGGCGCATCTGGACCGCACGCCGGAGATGAAGTTTGTGGATGTGGTGGACGCGGACGCGAGCAACCGGGCGAGTCTGCTGTTTGAACTGCGTGAGCAGAGCACGCGGCAGTTTGCGCTGTATCGGGTGATTGCGGGGCGATCGCAGCAGGTCTTTGTTTCGGGCACGACGCAGTAGAGACTTAAGGAAGGTCTGATTAAGTCCGCGAAGATTCCCTCAGGGGCTAAAGAGGGTGCTGAAAAAGTGTCTTGCCGGGAAGAAAGCGTACCTCAGCGGCTAAAGCCGCGTTGATTTTGCAGCGTTAGCGGCACGGCTGAAGCCGTGCCCTTAAGCAAAACTGACTTTTTCAGCACCCTCTAAAGCCGCATTGCATTGAGGGACGTTATGGCGTGGCTGAAGCCACGCCCCTTCAAAGCGAAGACCTAATCAGAGGTTCCTTAACGCCGATTGGTACCGATTGCACCGATTTTAAAGCGCGACCGCGGATTTGCGCGGATGTACACGGATGAAATGCGTCCGGGATGGTTCGTGCGGACATACGCGAAATGCGGGGGTTCTTCCCATTCAACTTCGCTCAGGGCAGGCTGCTTCGCCCAGAATGACGACGTAAAGGCGGCTGGTGGAGAGTGTGCGTTCCCACCCATGCGCGATGAAACTGCGCATGAATGGGGCACCCGAGCGTTGGTGGCTGGTTGGGAGGACAAAAGCAGATTCCTTCGCTGCGCTACGGAATGGAAATACAAAAAGGGCTGCGAATGGAAACGCAAAAAGGCTGCAATGGAAATGCAAAAAGGCTGCGGAATGGAAATACACCAATCTACAAGATGGAAATGCAATGGAAAGGGTGACAGTTTTCGAGAAGAGCACTACCTTGGTCGAGGGAGGCGTGCGGCGAGATGAGGGCTGAGCGTTCGCGGGTGATGAGAGCAGTTGTGTCGATGGTTGCGGTGGCGTTGCTGACGGCTTCGGCTGCGTGGGCAGAGAGCGGCGGCGCGGCGGCGTGCGCGGGGCTGATGAAGCTGAGTTTGGCGGAGACGACGATCGAGTCGGCGGCTGTGGTTCCGGCGGGAACGCTCACGTTGCCGAAGCCTGAACCGGTGCTGGAGGAGCTGCCGGAGTTCTGCCGCGTGGTCGGTGTGACGAGGCCGGCGATACGGTTTGAGGTGTGGCTGCCGACGACGATCTGGAACGGAAAGTTCGAGGGCGTCGGGAATGGCGGGACGGCGGGGTTCATCAGCTATCGGCCGATGGCGCTGGCGCTCAGGCGCGGTTATGCGACGGCGAGCACGGACACGGGCCATGTGAACCATCCGTATGGGAATGGGTTCGATGCAAGCTGGGCGCGGGGGCGGCCGGACCTGGTGCGCGACTTCGGCTGGCGCGCACTGCATGTGACGACGGTGAATGCGAAGGCGGTGGTTGCTGCGTTTTATGGCGCGGCGGCGCGGCGCGCGTACTACGTGGGCTGCTCGCAGGGCGGAGGGCAGGGGTTGATGGAGGCGCAGCGATTCCCTGCTGACTACGACGGCCTGCTGGTGGGCGACCCGGCGAACAACTGGACGCGGCACTACATTGGCGAGCACCTGTGGTATTCGGTTGCGACGCTGAAGGACCCGGAGAGCTATATTCCTGCAAGCAAGGTCTCGATTCTGGCCAACGCGGTGAACAAAGCCTGCGATGCGAAGGATGGTGTGCGCGATGGCGTGGTGAGCGATCCGCTGGCGTGTAAGTTCGACCCGGCGGTGCTTGTGTGCAAGGTGGGGCAGAACCCTGCGACATGCCTGACGGCGAAGCAGGTGGCTGCGGTGAAGGCGATCTGGGGCGGAGCGCGTGACTCATCGGGCAGGCTGATTAATCCGGGACTGGTCCAGGGTGGCGAAGGTGGGCCGGGTGGATGGGCACGCTGGGTGACAGGCACGAAGCCTTTTGGCGGAACGCACTGGAAGGCCGCCGACGCTGTGCTGAAGGACATGGTCTTTGACGACCCGGAGTACAATTCGCTCGACTTCAACTTCGACACGGACACGAAGCTGTTTGAACAGAAGATCGGTCCTGCGATGGACGCCGTGGACCCTGACCTGAGGCCGATGGAGCGGCGCGGGGCGAAGATGATTCTGTACCACGGGTGGAGCGACCCGGATATTTCGCCCTTGAACACGATTGACTACTACAACGACGTCGAGAAGACAGTCGGGGTGAAGGAAACCGGGAGCTTTCTGCGTTTGTTCATGGTTCCCGGAATGCAGCATTGCGGCGGCGGGCCGGGTGCGACGACGTTTGATGGCCTGACGGCGCTGGAACGCTGGGTGGAAGACGGCGTCGCGCCGGAGAGGATACTGGCTGCGAAAATTGTCGATGGTGCTGTCGAGGAGACGCGGCCGCTGTGCGCGTATCCGAAGCAGGCGGTGTATGCGGGCAAGGGGAATACGAGCGACGCGGAGAACTTTCGGTGCGAGGCGCGATAGAGACATAACAGCGATTGCGCCGATTTTTAAAGACGGCCACGGATGTTCGCGGATTGATACGGATGAGAAACCGAATCTGTGAACACCCGTGCCAATCTGCGGTTGATCTCTTGTTTAGCAAAAGCGACGAGTGACCGCTCAGGCTTCCTATATTGCCGAATCCATCAGCGGTTCAAACATGGAGAGGAACCGCGCGGGCGAGACTGCCCGCATCACCGCGTTACGGATACCGACGGCGAGCGGGTTGCGCGGGCGGATCATCCACATGAGTTGGCGGGATTGGCTCTGGACGCCATCGACACGTGCGCGGCGGCGATGTTCGTAGCGAAGGAGCGCCTCGGGGATGCGAATAGAGGAGGTGCGCGAAAGCTCGTCGGCGAGGACGTAGGCAGACTCGATGGCCAGCGACGCACCGACGCCAGCGCTGGGCAAGATGGCATGGGCCGCGTCGCCGACCAGCGCGACCCGGCCCTGGGTCCAGCGCGGCAGGCGGATGTCGAGGAAGTCGTCGTGCCAGATGGAGGGGTCGGTACAGGTGGCGAGGGCCGAACGCGCCCAGTCGGGAAAGCTCGAGAACAACGATTCGAGATGGGCGCGGCGTGTGGCAGGGTCGTCTGTGGCAGAGCGCGGCGAGGCCGCGGCGGCAAAGCAGCAGGGCCGCCCGCGCGAAGGGAAGAAACCCATGTAGAGGCCGCGGCCGTATACCTCACGGGTGTCGCGACCGATGTCGATGTTGGTCCAGAAAGCCCAGCCGGTAACGCCGTGCCACGCAAACGGCAGATCGCCGAAGACGAGCCGGCGAGTCTCGGAGCCCAGACCGTCTGCGCCGAGGACGGCGTCGTATTCGCCGGTTGAGCCATCATTGAAGGTGACGGCTACGGTATCCCCCGCTTGATGAAGATGCGTGATGGAGCGGCCAAAGGCAACCGGGATGCTGACCGCAGCGCGGAGGGCATCGACCAGGCTGGCGCGGCTGATGTAGAAGTTGTCGCCATACTGCGATGCGAAGCTGCCGAAGTTGGCTTCGAGGAGCGTGCGTCCACGCTGGTCGATAGCCTGATACATATCGGGCCGGACGCCGAGACCGGCAAGATGAGCGCGGAGGCCGAGGCTATTGAGAACGTTGAGCCCCGCAGGCCACAGACTGAGCGCGTAGCCGACGCCGCCGTAGCCATGCGCACGCTCGACAATCTCGGCGCCGATGCCGCGCTGCTCCAGTGCAGCGGCAAGCGTCAGCCCTGCGATTCCTCCTCCAACGATGAGCAGCCTTAGGTCTTGGCCGTAACGCATGTGCTTCCTCCTGTTTACTTCTTTCTTAGCCCATTGGTGAACATCACGATGGCCTCCGGCCCCAGCGTCTTCCAATCGACAGTTTTCGGCGTGATAGACCAGACCACGCCAAGTCCTTCGTAGATGCCGACGAGCGTCGTCGCTGCGTGACGCGGGTCGAGTGTAGGGTCGAGTTCCTTGTCCCGAATGCCCTCCTCGATCAGTGGGACAAGAATGGCGATGATCTCGGCATACATTGCGGCGAGGTGTTTGCGGACGTTGCGCTGGCGGAGCGCGATTGCGTAGAACTCCAACGCTATGGGCATCAGCCGCGACATGGCCTGGTAGTCGCGCGAGATCTGCCGGCCGATGCGAGTGAGGCGAGTGACGACGGTCGCGTCTTCCGCGGCAAGGACGCGCATGGCGTCGATGCTGCGGCGGAAGACGCGGTTGAGCAGCGCGGCAATGATGTCGTCCTTCTTTTTGAAGTACCAGTAGATGGCGCCTTTGCTAAGGCCGGCGCGCTCGGCGATGTCGTCCATGCGGGCTTCGTCGAAGCCGTGCTGGGCGAAGACATCTTCGGCGGTGTTGAGGATGAGGTCCTTACGGTCGGCGCTAACGTCTGGTCGTGGTGTCATGGCATTAATAATAACTGACTGACTGGTCGGTTTATTTATACACCCCATTCTGGCCGCTTGTCATTCCGGAATGATTGCTGGACGCTTATTGCCGCAGCTCGACCTCGGTTGCGCCCTGGCCGCCCTGGTTGTGTGGGGGTTCGGTGACGGCGGTGACGTGCGGGTGGTTGCGGAGGTAGTCGCGAAGGGTGCGGCGCAGGATGCCCATGCCTGTGCCGTGGACGATGCGGATGCGCGGCAGTCCGGCGAGGAAGGCGCGGTCGAGGAAGCGTTCGACCTCGTCGTGGGCCTCGTCGGCGGTGCGGCCGATGACGTTGATCTCCGAGGGGACGTAGTCGGGTTCGACGGCGGTGGCGATGGTGATGCCTCCGCGACGGCGCGCGGCTTCAAGCGGCGTGGGCGATTTGACGTGCTCGACTTCGGCGATGTCGTCGAGTGAGGCGCGCATCTTCATGGAACCGATGGAGACATCGAAGTTGCGTGCGTCGATTATGCGCTCGACCTTGGCCTGGCGGCTGAGCGATTTGAGCTTGACCAGATCGCCGGGTTGGATGTCTTTGGGGGCGATGGGCTGCGCGGCAGCTTCGGTTTTGTCCGCGCCAGTGTTGTGCGCAACGATGGTGGACTTGAACTGTTCGGCGAACTCGCGGCGGGCGCGTGCGATGGTGAGTTCGGAGTCGCGCGTGAGTTTTTTGGCGAGGGCTTTGTCGCCGATGCCCTTTGCGGTCTCCTTGAGTTGCGCGGCGAAGTCGTCGATGAGCGCGTTGAGTTTTATTTCGAGTTCTTTGGTGCGTGCTTTCTGCTCGGCGCGGCCTTCGAGGTCGAGCCGCATCTTTTCGCGCGCTACTTCGCGCTCGCGCTGCTGGAGCGATTCGCGTTCAGTGGTAGCGGCGGCAAGCTGCGCGTGGAGCTGATCGAGAAACTCGCCGAGGTCGGCAGTCTGGGTGCTCATCTGAGCACGGGCGGCGGCGATGATCGCGGTGTCGAGACCGAGGCGCTGCGCGATGTTCAAGCCGGCTGAGGCTCCTGGCACGCCGAGACGAAGCTGGTAGGTGGGCGTAAGGGTCTCGTGGTCGAAGCCTACGGCTGCGTTCAACACGCCTGCGTGATTGGCCGCGTAGACCTTGAGCGAAGTCAGGTGCGTGGTGATGGCCGACCACGCGCCGAGCGAGAGGAACCGTTCCGCGACAGCGACGGCAAGCGCCGCACCCTCTTCGGGGTCGGTGGCGGAGCCAAGTTCATCGAGAAGCACGAGCGACGACGGAGTGGCCTGGCGCGCGATGCGGTCGAGGTTGACGATGTGCGCGGAAAAGCTCGACAGGTTTCGCTCGATGGATTGCGCGTCGCCGATGTCGGCGTAAACGGCGGTGACGAGTGGAAGATGAGCCTCTTCGGCGGGGACCGGAATGCCCGTCTGGGCCATCAGCGCGACCAGGCCCAACGTCTTGAGTGAGACGGTTTTACCGCCGGTGTTGGGGCCGCTGACGATGAGCTGCTTTGTTTCGTGCGGAAGGATGATGGTGAGTGGGACTGGGACCTTTGGTTCGACGTGCGATTCGCGAGCCTCGGTCTTCATGCGGAGTTCGAGCAGAGGGTGGCGCGCGTTGGTGAGGGCGAGTTGCGGCTTTGATTCGTCATCCTGCGAACCTATCTTCGCGGCGATAAGGCCGCCGCGAAGACGGGGTACCCGGTCTTCATCGGCAGAAGAGAATGTGGGGCGGGTGCAGTTGAGTTCATTGGCGAAGCGGGCGCGGGCGAAGTGCGATTCGGCCTCGGCGAGGATGCATGCGCCGAGGTGAATGGCGAGGGCGCTCTCGCCGATGGAGCGTGTCATGGCGGCGAGGATGCGGCGAACCTCGGCCTGCTCCTCGTCGAGCAGGCGCACGAGTTCGTTGTTCTGCTCGATGGTTTCGAGCGGTTCGACGAAGACGGTTGCGCCTGAGGATGACGAGCCGTGAATGACACCGGGAATTTTGCGCTTGAATTCGGCTTTGACGGGGATGACGAAGCGTTCGCCGCGAATGGTGATGAGGTCGTCGGTAGAGGACTGCGTGCTCCCCTCTTCGCGCAAGCGGCGCGCGGCGCGGCGCAGGCCTTCTTCGATGGCGCGGTGCTGACGCTCGATGGCGCGGCGGATGCGGCGAAGCTCGGGTGAGGCGTCGTCTTCGAGCGAGCCGTCGGGAGCAATCTTGCCGCGCAGTTGGCGTAGCAGCGGGGCGAAGTCGTGCTCGGCCAGCGGCGTGGAGAGATCTGCGATTCCATCCTTTGCGATCAAGCCCGCAAAGGATGGGGCACCTGAGGAATTTGCGCCCGGCAGGGTAAGGTTGCGCCAGGCGGCAACACGCTCGATGATGTGCAGCAGCGAGAACACTTCGAGGCCGCCGAGTGCAGCGCCTTCGATGCGCGACTGGTCGAGCAGCGCGGTGGGGTCGAAGAGTCCGTGGAAGTCGAAGCTGCGGCCCTGCGTGAGAAAGGCGCGGACCTCGGCGGTGCGCTGGTGCTCGCGCTCGATCCACGCGAGGTCGGCTGAGGGTGTGAGCGCCAGTACCCAGGCGCGGCCCACGGGCGAGGAAGCAAGGCTGGCGATGTGTTCGCTAAGGCGCGGCCACTCAAGCGCCTCGGCGCTGGTCTCGGCCAGCGGCAAGGGGATGCGCGGCAATAGCTCGTCGGAGGTCATCTGTACTATCGTAATCCGCAAGGGAACTGCGGCAGGGGTGGCTGCGTAGCAGCTTAGGGCTTAGGGCTTAGGGATCGGGGACAGCAGGTTTCTTGCTGCGGAAGGATGATCACTGAACCGCTTGGCCTATAAGGAGGTGCGCGATGGTCTGTCATGCTTGTGGAGCACAGGTGGCAAGCGGGCTTCGTTACTGCGCGCAGTGCGGCGCGGAGGTGGCGCCGCCTCCCTGGCCCAATACGTCACCGTCGAAGTTGGTGATGTTGTCCGAGTCGCGGGTGCAGCGCAACTTGCAGACACTCTCGTACCTTTGGCTGGCGTATGGCGGCCTGCGGGTGATTCATGGGCTGATCGGCATCTTTGTATTGCGAACAATCTTCACGCATGGGTTTGAATTTGGCATGTGGAACTTCGGCAACATGGGTGGAGCGGCAAGCCAACAGTGGATGGTGCATCTGATTCCTGTGATTGCCACGGTAACGCTGGTCGGGGCGGCGCTTTCACTGTTCACCGGCTATGCTCTGCTGACGCGCCAGTCGTGGGGTCGCGTGTTGGCGATTGTGGTGGCGATCCTGTCGCTTATTCGGATTCCGTTCGGGACGGCGCTCGGCATTTACACACTTTGGGTACTTGGCGCGGGAGACGCGGGGCTGGAGTATCAGGACATGGTGGACCGGGGTTGAACGCACCGGAGTATCGTGCGAAGTACACTAGCTGCATGAGCTTTCCTGTGACGAGAATGCGCCGGATGCGCCGCACCGAAGCGATGCGCTCGCTGGTGCGCGAGACGCACCTGACGCCGGGCGCAATGATTTATCCGCTGTTTATCTGCCCGGGCGAGGGGGTGCAGCGCGAGATTGGCTCGATGCCCGGGTGCTTCAACCTCTCGGTTGATGAGGCCGTGAAGGAAGCTGAGGCGTGTGCCGCGCTCGGGCTTGGTGGCCTGCTGCTGTTTGGGCTTCCGTCGGAAAAAGATGAACAGGGTACGGGAGCATGGGCCGATGACGGCATCGTACAGACTGCGCTCGGCGAGCTGAAGAAAAACCGTAAGCTCGATTCGCTGGTGATGATGGCCGATGTGTGCCTGTGCGAGTACACGTCGCATGGGCACTGCGGCGTGGTGTCGCGTGATGGCGATCATTACGAGATTGCGAATGACGCGAGCGTGGCGCTGCTGGCGAAGACCTCTGCTTCGCTGGCGAAGGCGGGTGCGGACGTGATTGCTCCAAGCGACATGATGGACGGGCGCGTGGCGGCGATTCGTGCAGCACTCGACGCAGGTGGACACGAGATGACGCCGGTGCTGAGCTATGCATCGAAGTTCTCGAGCGCGTTTTACGGGCCGTTCCGCGAGGCGGCAGACTCCGCTCCGCAGTTCGGCGACCGGCGTAGTTACCAGATGGACGGGGCAAATCTGTGTGAGGCGATGCGCGAGATTGAGCTGGACCTGGCCGAGGGCGCGGACATGGTTCTGATGAAACCTGCGATGCCTTATCTGGATGTGATTCGTGCCGCGCGGGAGCGGTTCGACGTACCAATGGGCGCATATCAGGTGTCGGGCGAGTTCTCGATGCTACATGCTGCGTTCGCTCGTGGATGGTTGGAGCCGGAACGAGCGATGATGGAGTCGCTGATCTCGATACGGCGCGCGGGCGCGGACTTTATCGTGACGTACTTTGCGAAGGATGCGGCGAAGGTGCTGGGTTAGCCGATGGCGCGTATTGCGATTGTCGGTGTGGGGGCGATCGGCGGGGTGGTGGCTTCACTATTGCAGTCGGCGGGGCGGCATGAGCTTGTGCTGTGTGCTCGACGTTCCCTGGGCGAACTCGTGGTTGAGACACCGGATGGGGTCGTTACGATCAACGCAACGGTGCTGACCAGACCTGAAGAGGCGAAGCCGGTCGATTGGTTGATGGTGGCGACCAAGGCGTATGACGTTGCAGGTGCAGCGAAGTGGTTGGAACGGCTCAGTGCAGAGGGGGCGCCGGTTGCGGTATTGCAGAATGGCGTGGAGCACCGCGAACGGTTTCTGCCGTTTGTGACGGAGGAGCGGATTGTTCCCGTGGTTGTCGATTGTCCCGCGGAGCGGGTTGCGCCAGAGCGCATTGTGCAGCGCGGCCTGATGAGCCTGAAGGTGCCGGAGGGTGCTCTGGGAGCGGAGTTCGTTGCGCTGTTTGCGCGAACGGCCGCAGATGCTGTGACCGTGCCGGATTGGACGACAGTGGCCTGGCGCAAGCTGTGCCATAACGCTGCCGGCGCCATCTCAGCCCTGACGTTGCAGCCGAATGGCGTGATGCGCGACGAGGCGATTGGCGAAATCGCGCTGGAGTTGGTGCGCGAGTGCGTGGCTGTGGGTAGAGCGGAGGGTGCTGTGCTGGCTGACTCGGTTCCCGAGGATGTGCTGGAGGCGTATCGACGTTCGGCTGTGGATGGGGTGAATTCGCTGCTTGCTGACAGGCGCGCCGGTAGACCGATGGAGACTGATGCGCGCAATGGTGTGATTGTGCGGATGGGACGGAAACATGGAATTCCAACGCCTGCGAACAGCATGGCGGTGGCGTTGTTGGGTGCGATGACTGGGGAGTCGCCGCGCTGAAGACTACTTTTCGCTTGCTTGAATGCAGGCTCGTTTGCCCGCCATCTTCTGGTTGAGCAGGCGCGGCAGGAGCAGGTGGAAGAAAGTATCGGGGTGGGGTTCGAGACAGACGTTGGCGTTGGGTGTGCCGGGTGTGGCGCGGGTGAAGCCCTTGCTATCCACCGCGATGTGGAGCGGCGTGGTGGGGCAGGTTGCGGGGTCGATGGCATAGGCCATGGCGACCGGGTCGTAGAGGGTTGGGGTTGTCTGGATGGCGTTGCGCTGCCACTCGGCGGTCAGCAGTTGGAGCGAGTCGGTGAGCGGCGTGCTGATGGAGGCGAGCAGAGACTGCTTGGCCTCATCGAACTTCAGTTGCGTGGAGTCGAGCGGCATCATGTC
>NZ_DASUBE010000134.1:0-10513 GCF_035763405.1 Edaphobacter sp. | reverse complement strand
GTACTTGAGCGGTGAATCCCGGCCATCCCTAGCTGTGAAACCTGCCCTATCCCCAAAAAGCGGGGATAGGGCAGGTTTCACAGCTTAGGTAAAGTGGCCAACCGTCGTAAAATCAGTCGGCCATTGTTCGTAGGTTTTGTGACGTAAATTGTGACGTGCAGCCTCAATCGCTCCCTGCTAACCCCAACAAAATCAACTGTGGCGCATTTTCCTTCCGTGCGGGCTGTTCGTGTTACTTCACCTTTTTTTCAATTGGTTATGACCCAGTTGGAGCTATACCCCGCCAAAACTCATAATCCCTTGGTTGGGGGTTCAAATCCCTCCGGGCCCACCACTGCTGGATGCCCGCTTTGCGTCATGGGGGGTTCAAATCCCTCCGGGCCCACCACTGCTGGATGCCCGTTTTGCGTCATGGGGGTTCAAATCCCTCCGGGCCCACCACACTTGAACTGCGCATAGACACTGCCGATTCACCTCCAAGAAAGGTGTCCAGAGGTGTCCATTGTTCAGTAAAGGGAATCTGTATTTTGCAGACTGGCGCGGAAAGAGGCTCGGCACAATCACCGGGCCTCTTGATCCTTGCCCGCTTTTGCGCCGACCTAGAAGGTTCGGGTATACGACGCAATGATCGTATAGTCGGAGAATGCGGCGTCTCCATGAGTGTGATTGGCGAAGTCCGTCACGCTGGTTTTACGGTTTCGCTGAATCGCCCATGGCCCGCTCACGTCGATCATGTTCCGTCCGCGCGAGTACATCAAGGCAGGCTCAATCGAGATGACATACCCTGGACGGCGAAAGCCGTTGCTTGAACCAAACGCATCGCGCACCGGAATGCCTTCCATTCTGCCGCCGAAGCTCAGAGCCAACCCCGTCACCTTCGGCACTGCATGCGACAAGCCGCCGCGCCACAGGTACTGGTCGGTCGCCGAGATCACGTTCTCGCCCGGTGCAGACCGGAACTGCGCCACTCCCGTCGTGTCCTGCGGATTGAACAGCCACGATCCGGTGAAGTAGCCGAAGGTATGAAAGTAGGTCTCGCGGAAGGCGTTGGCTCCCAGCGAAAAGCCCCACGTTCCATCGCCCGGCTGAATCGACTCATCAAACGGCTGCATTTGAAACTGTCCATTCGAGAGCAGTTTCAATCCCTTTGCGTCATTGATTCCCGTTGGCAGTTTCAGGCTGGCGGTCAATGCAATATTCCCATGGCTCTCCGTCGGCGGACGCCAAATCCACATCTGCCCGCCCACCAGCACATCGCCAATTCCGCCCGAACGGTACGTGTTGACCGCCGGCGATCCCTGCTGATGTCGCGTCGCCGTCATGGCGGGAATGTCTGCCGTCAGGCTCCAGCGAGGCGTCAACTGGTAGGCAATCGTCAGATCGTAAAGATTGACGTGGTTCTCGACCTCATTGTGCTTGGTCGCACGCTGCACCTGATACACCGTGCCGACATAGTGGCGAAACGAGCTATACGTGCGGAACCCTACCGTCACCGAGAGCGAATGCAAACCGCCCAGCCGTGCTCCAGGGTCCAGCCCAGCCGTCAGAGGCTGGGGCGAGTGTGCCGCGACGCAGCCTTGTGCCAGCGCCGGGATTGTGCAACTGCCCAACATCGCCGTCATGGCGACCGCCCATACCATCGATAAAATCCGCGTCCTACCTGCGCGAACGCGCCTTGTGTGCGTCTTCATGCCTGCTTGCATAAGCCGGTCTCCTCAGAAATCAGTCACAGAAAAGTTCATTTTTTTGTTTGAACTCTACGGAACGATAGCAATTTCTGTCCCCCGGCACACGAGCATATCGGTGGGGAAATCTCTCCATCTTTCGTTGGAGTTGCGCGTGCGATCGATTCGCTACACTGCACCCACCATGCAATGTTCATCATTAAGAGCAGTCCGCCTGTACGCTGTGCTTGCTCTCGCTCTGCTTCCGTATGCCGCGCAGGCGAAGCATGTGCCCAACCTCAGCTTCAGGGACCTCGACGGTCATCCGCAGAAGCTTGCCGCGCTCCAGGGCTCCATCTCAGTCGTCAGCTTCTGGGCCACCTGGTGCGGTCCATGCCGTATGGAGCTGCCTCGACTCTCGGCACTTGCGCAGCAATACGCTGCCCAGGGTGTTCGCTTCGTTGCTATCTCGATTGACGAGCAGAAGGACCGCGCCAAAGTCGGGCCCTATGTCACCCAGCAGAAGCTCAAAATGGACATCTGGCTCGGGGGAGACACCGACATGCTCGCTCGCGTCGGTCTCGGGGACATCGTGCCCGGTACACTCATCCTGGACCAGCAAGGAGAGATCGTCGGCCGCATCATGGGTGAGGCGCGCGAAGAAGACGTCCGTAGCAGCCTCGACTGGCTTCTCCATGGGAAGCAGGGTCCCGCGCCCAAGCCGCTCATCAAACGTTATTAACGGATTCCGGTTGGGTTTCACAGGGCGCAGAGGAACTTTAGGGAATGCTCACAGACTTAGTCAAACTCTCCCTGAAACACTCTGAGTCATTGGTGCCGAACGTCTTCGGGATGAAGAAAATCTCCACCTAAAGTTGGTTGTGAAGGCCTTCCTGTCTCTGCCAGACTTGCGCAGTCCCGACATTTCTGTGGATCCGGCTCTTCAGGCTGCTTCCGCTCGATAGCAACAGCGATTCAAGGAAATGATACGGAGCCAACCGTGCGCAAGGCGAAGCCAGGCGGCTGTTGAAGAAACGATCCGGTCACAGATACCCGGACAAGTGCAGGTTCAGTTCAGGAGACTTATGAGACGCGCATGGCTGCCAATCATCCTCGTGGTCGCGTTTTTTGCTGGTTCGATCGCTTTGGCTCAGACGAACTATGCCGTTCTGCGCGGCGTCGTGACCGATCCTCAGCACCTTGCGATCGCTCATGCGACGGTGACATTGACCTCGGTGAAGACTGGAGAGGCGCGGGAGTTCATAGCGAACGGGCAGGGCGTCTACGAGGCGGGCGGGTTGCTGCCGGGAGCGTACCTGCTGGAGGCGAGCAGCAGGGGATTTGCCGTAGCCAGGCGTTCGCTGCAGCTCGAAGTCGGCCAGCAGGCCACACTGGATGTGGTGTTGTCCATTGGACCGGACAGCCAGAGCGTGACGGCGGTCACAGCGGCGGAGCTGTTGAAGACCGCAGATGCAAGCGTCGGCGAGGTTGTGGACCAGCGGGCGGTGGCGCAACTGCCTCTGAACGGTCGAATGCTGGTGGACCTGATGCTGACGGTTCCGGGCGCGCACGTCAGCCACGGGGCACAGACGGGAGACATGAATCCGCTGTACTGGCGGCCGGGGCAGCGGTCGGCGATCAGCGTGGGCGGCAATCGTCCAAACTCCAATTACTTCCTGCTGGATGGCGCGACCAATACCGACCCGACCTTCAATACGCAGAACTTCAGCGCGTCGCCGGATGCCGTCGAGGAGTTCCAGGTATTGATTGGCAGCTACTCGGCCGAGATGGGCGGCGCAGGCGGCGGCCAGGTGAATATCGTCACCCGTTCGGGAGGGACGCATCTGCACGGCACCGCATACGAGTTCCTGCGCAACGGCGCAATGGATGCTCACTCATTCAACGAGATGGGGGGTACCAATCACCTGGTGCAGAACAACTTCGGCGCCTCGCTCGGGGGGCCGGTGCTGCCCGGAAAGAAGACGTTCTTCTTTCTGAACTACGAGGCGCTCCGCCACGTCCAGGCGGACACGATGACGATGACGGTTGCCACACCGGACGAGGCGGCCGGCGATTTCAGTGCGAGCGGTGTAACCATCTATGATCCGGCAACGACGGTGGCGAACCCAAACTACAACCCGGCGCTTCCTGTGAGCCACCAGAATCCGCAGTTCACGCGGCAGCCGTTTCCGAACAACAAGATTCCCACGGACAGGTTGAGTTCGGTTGCTGTGACGATGCTGACGAAGTATGTTCCCCAGCCGAACCTGATGATGGGGATGGGCAGCGGGATGACGATGATGGGCCAGCCGACGGTCGTGGGCTCGGGCAATGACTCCAATAACTATCTCGATGTGCGCAACGAAGTCCACTATACCGATCAGGGCACGCTGCGGATCGACCGCCAGTTCAACGCCGCCAATACAGCATTTGCGCGATACAGCGCAGGCGGAGAACACGGGTTCATGCCGGAGAACCTGCCCGGGTTCGGCTATGTGCACGACAATCTTTCGCAGCAGGGAGTGGGTTCGTACAGCCACATCTTTACGCCGTCGCTGCTGAACGTGGCGACGGTGGCGGTGTCGCGGCTGAGCATGGACCATACGACCGAGAGCGCGAACAAGAACGACATCACGGGCGAGCTGGGGATCGCGGGGATCGGGTTTGGCGGGCCGGGTGCATGGGGAGCACCCTACTTCGCGGTGCAGGGATATTCGCCCATCGGTGACAGCTTCTCGGCAACGCCCATGCACTCGTGGGACACGCTGGTCGAGGGACGCGACACGCTGACCTGGCTGCTTGGTCGCCACAGCCTGAAGTTCGGCGGCGTCTACCAGCGGTTCATCTGGCCCATGTGGGGGTTCTTCCAGAACCGAGGCTTCTACCAGTTCACCAACGGCTTTACGACAGACATTGGAGCCAACGACGGCACGGGCTCAGCACTGGCGAGTTTCCTGTTGGGCCTGCCCGCAGTCCGCCAGCGGCAGGCGGGCATTCCGCAGATGAATCTCAGCCAGTGGTACGCCGATGGCTACGCGCAGGACACCTTCCGCTTGGCATCGAATACGACGCTCGACTACGGTATCCGCTATGAATACATGAGCGCGCTGATCGACCGGAGATACACCAACAGCAACCTGACCTTCGCCTCCGATGGAACGCCCAGCGTCTTTATCGGTGGGCAGAATGGAATGCCGAAGGGCCTGATGTATCCCAACCGGGCAAACTTCGCGCCCCGGCTGGGAATCGCGCAGAGCATTCCCAGCCAGGGGCTGGTGCTTCATGCGGCCTATGGGATCTTCTTTACGCCGGTGGACATGAACACATGGTGCAATCAACGCCACAATGTCCCTTATACGTTCCCGGAGACGAACCAAAGCGACAACTTTACCCCGTCGATCAATGGCTTCAATTTCGCTCCGGCCGTGCTCGGAAAGACGGTCGTCAGCTTCACCGGGATGGAGACGCATCCTTCACCTCAGTACATCCAGCAATGGAGCGCATCGGTGGCGAAGAGCGTAGGCGCGAGCACGGTCGTCGAGGTCGGCTATCTGGGTTCTGTCGGATTGCATCTGCAGCGCGCTCATCTGATCAACAACGCGCTGCCCGGGCCGGGGCCAATTCAGCCGCGACGGCCATTCAAGCAGATCAGCTTCGTTCCCAATTCGGTGATACCGTCCAATGTGACGGTGGCGAGCACGACGTTTGGCGTCAGCACCATCAACCTGCTCGAAAACTCCGCCGAGAGCTGGTACGACGCGGGCTACGTGAATGTGCGGAGAACTGCGGCCAGGGGACTGAGTCTGCTGGCGAACTACACGTGGTCGAAGAGCCTGTCGAATGCGCCCGACTTCCGCTCGCCCATGTTCGAAGCATCGATTCCGCAGAACAATCACGATCTCGCCGCTGAAAAGGGACCGGCGTGCGACGTCAGGAACCGTGTCGCGGTCAGCGCCGTCTACGATGCGCCGACATGGGGAAGAAGCGGGTTGACGCGCGCGTTGACCGCAAACTGGCGGACTTCGGCGATCCTTCAGGTGCAGAGCGGATTTCCGCTCACGATCTCGGTCTTCGGCGATACTGCCAACGCGGGCACTGCGCTCGGCGAGAATCCCATACGTGCCAACGTGACCGGCAAGCAGGTCTTCGGGCCGGGGACGAAGAACGCAACGCACTGGTTCAATCCGGCCGCGTTCGCGGCTCCGCCCGCGTATACCTTCGGCAATGCAAGCAGAAATTCGGTTCCCGGACCAGGCATGGAGACGATGGATGTAAGCGTGGTGCGCGGCTTTGTGTTGACCGAGGCGCTGCGGCTGGAGACGCGCGGCGAATTCTTCAACGCTCTGAACCACACCAACCTGGGAACGCCGAACCGATTTGTGAACACGGCAGGGTTTGGGTCGATCACCGAAGTAAGCACCCCGGGAAGAGAGATTCAGGTGAGCGCACGGCTCTCGTTCTAAGGAAACTCTGATTAAGTCTTCGCTTTGAAGGGCGTGGCTTCAGCCACGCCACCACGTCCCTCAATTCAATGGGGCTTTAGCGCCTGAGGGAATCTTCGCGGACTTAATCAGACCTTCCCTAAGGAAACTCTGATGCAAGCGCTCGCCGCCAATCGCAGCATCGATTTCCCGCACGCCGTGCGCGTCCCGCTGCCTGCCGACCTCACGCATCCCGCGGATTTTGTACTTGAGTGCCCGCCCGGTACAATGAGGTAAGCGCCTGACAAATCCGCGATGAAGCGGAAGCCCACCTGTCCACGAGCGCAGTGGCAATTCTCTTATCTCGAAAAGCGGTTCCTGCTGGCTGTCGCTCGACGGTGAGAGCGGGGACTCATCATCTCCTTCGGGATTCAAATCCCTCCGGGCCTGCCAATTCCGGCCGCGCGTGGCCCATCACTCTGCATCCTCATGGCGAGGCAAATCTCAACAAAATAGTGGTCGCGGGCATTTTTTTGCCTCGATCAAGCTGTGCCTGTTCCTTTCACTCAGGAGGCCAATCCCTTGACTAAACGAGCCGCACTTTTTCTCTGCGTTCTTCTATTCGCCATACCGCTTCGTGCCCAGAGCAACTTCTTCGAGCGGTGGGAGGCCCGCACGTCCGCCACGCAATCGAAGCAGCCCGCGTGGCCACCGCCCCTGGCCACGCTCTTTCCGGGCCTCATCCAGGTGGCGCGCACGGACTTCTCGCGCCAGATCTCATCCACCCACGCCACCACCTGGAACTACGGCACCAGCAAGGGCGTCAACCTCATTCCATGGGCCAACACCGAGATCGACATCAACCTCCCGCCGTATCTTGAGCACAGCTCGCCCTCGTCGCTCGACGGAGCAGGCGACATGTCCTTCCTCGTCAAATACCGCGCCCTCGCCGGCGGCAATGAGCGCGGCAACTATGTCGTCAGTTTCTGCTTTCCCTTTTCCATCCCCACCGGCAGCCACAAAAACGGCAGCACCAATGCAAGCGTTTCCCCCACCTTTGCCGCAGGCAAGGGCTTCGGACGCTTCAACCTTCAAAGCACCCTGGGAGCCACGCTGCCCACTGGAAACACGATCAAACTTGGCCGCCCCATTGCCTGGAACACCACCGCGCAATACCATCTGGGTAAATACCTCTGGCCCGAGCTGGAAGCCAACGCGATGTACTTTCACGGCGGCCCCAACCACGGCAGGAATCAGGTCTTCCTCACGCCGGGGCTGCTCGCCGGAAAGTTTTCGCTGCGTCCAGGTGAACCCCGGAGCAGGCTTGGTCTGAGCTTCGGTGCAGGCGAGCAGATCGCCACCAGCAGGTTCCACGCCTACAACCACAACCTCATCGTCACGGCCAGGCTGCTGTTTTAGCAGCATTTGTAGCTCAAGTGGTTGCAAAACTTCGGGTGCCCCATCCTTTGTGCGCCCTTTGCACAAAGGGTGGGCCACCACAACTCTCCGACTCGACTGTCACAACGAGATCGAAACCGCCTTAAGACGGCGACGCAACGTGCGGCATACTCGACTCTGCCTTTCCGCTCTCCAGGTTTTTCTTAATCGCCAGACACCCGGCATCCACCAGCGGAGCAATCCTCTCCGCTGCCTGCTCGGGCAGAACATCGCTGATCCAGATAAAACGACACTGCCGTTCGCCCATCGGGACGATCCGCATCGAGGCGCTATGGTGTAGAAACACTTCGTTCAGCGTGGAGTAAACGACTCTCCGGTGTCCATCGTCCACAGTCACGATGCGCTCTTTCGCAACCATCCCGTTAGCAAACGTGACGGTGCGTACATCGCCCTCCAGCGTGCAGCCGGTCAGCACTCCGGCAAAGGGCCGGTCAGCCGCACCCACATCCTGAAGCGCGGCCCACGCTGTATCGGCAGAAACGTCGATCACCGCATCTCGATAAATCGAAGCCATCCGAAAAGGTCCTTACGCGGAGTCGACAGACCGGACACTCACACGACGGTGAATGCCGTCTACGCCTTAGATAACGGGCATGCATAGCGGATTCTTTAAATCCGCCGCATCCCCATGCCTCTGTGCAAAGAACCTATTGAATCTCTCCATACACCCTGACCGTAAACACGTGGTCGTTCAGCCGGTAGTTTCTCTCGACCAGAAACACCGGGGGCTGCCTGTGAACGGTGTACCGCGTTCCCGTCACCACCGTCGGCACCGAGAGCAGGCAGTCGGCGTTCAGCGGCGGGATCTTCGACTTCCACGCGCCCGCCAGCATATTGCTGATCTCGCCCAGCCCATCCAGAACGCCATCGTCCACCTCAGTCACGTCCATTCCCACCATCCGCGAGGTCATGTGCATGGCTGTATTCGCGCGGGCCTGCACAGTGCAGGCTCCACTCAACGCGCCTGCCAGTCCAATCACCGCCGTCAGGGTCTCCGAAGCCGGGTCCATGGTCACGCCGCCGTCCACAACGGCCACGGAAGCCCCCAGCATCAGACTGAAGACCTCTTCGACAGCCTGGTCCAGATAAGCCGCGTCCTTCACCATTGCGGACACACTCAGCGCACTCTGCTCCGTCACCTGCATCATCGGATCGTCTCTTTCGTCCAGCCGAATTTGTGAGCGACAGAAGCAGTCCGCCTCCACGCTACACACCCTATCGGCAGGCTATTTCGTATCCGTGAGCCGGCTTAAGTACTTGAGAAAACGCGCAGAAGCCGGTCCCTAATGCCCAAGCTCATACGGCGAATAGGTCAGCGTCCCATCCTTCTCCTCGTACCACAGGAAGAGATGCTTCGGACTATGGTTCACCTCAACCTCGATGATCACGCCCGAGCCGGTCCGCTTCGAGATCTTCACATCGTGCGACGTAATCGGGCCCCAGTCGCTCGCCGTCGTCCAGTCCTGCGTAAACCGCTGGAGCGTGTAGTCATACTTCTGCGGATGCTGCTGCCAGTTCGGATCATTCATCCAGATGCCGTAAGCCTTGCTGTAGTCCTTGGCCTCAAGCGTGTTCATAAACACGTTGATCCTGTGCTCGACTGGCAGCAGGGAAAAGAACCACCCATGCCCCATGATGTATCCGCCCAGCCCAATCACGACCGCAAGCAGCACCACCACTCCGCTGCCCACCAGCAGATTGCGGTTTCTGTTCTCGCGGCGTCGGTTATACTCCGGAGCATTCAGCAGCGTCATCTTCTATTCCCCTCGTTACTCAAACTCTAACTATTAGACACCGGTAGCATCGAAGCGGCAGCCTGCCCGCGCCAGATCGGCACGCAGGGCGCGCAGGTGGTGCTCCATGTGCGCAACATAGTCTTCAATCAGGAACCCCAGCGTCAGACCTTGCCCTGCCACAGTTCCGCCATTGGCCAGACTCTTCCTTTCCACGTGAGCAATCGTCCATTCCACATGCTCGTTCAAGGCAAACCACAGAGCCAGCACCTCGGGCCACCCGCGTTCTGCGTAATGCTGTACCCGCACCCAGCCGTCCTGCGCATAACCCGGCAGGCTCTCGCCCGGCGCAAGCTGCATCCTGACAATTCTGCCCAGATTGTTCACCGCCGAATCCGTCAGATGCCCAATCACCTGCTTCGCCGACCACTTTCCCGCCTCCGCCTGCGCGGTTGCCTCGTCTTCGGAGAGAGTCACCAGCCACGGCATCGCTCCGCGCAGCACCGCCGCCAGTCGTTCAGCAAGCTCAGCCGGATCGAGCAGCGCCACATCCGTTCCTTTGGTGTACGTCACCGCCATCCAAACGCTCCGCGATACAGTTCGAACTCATGGCCCGACGGCTGCAAGTATACCGACATCACATCGAACCGCACCGGCACTCTGTCGCGCTGTCCCTTTGGAAATCTACCCAGATACGCCCGCGCCATCCTGCGCAACATCCGCCGCTTGTCCTCGTCCACAGCAGACTCGGCGGGTTCATTGGTATCGCGTCCCGTCCGCGTCTTCACTTCGACAAAGCAGAGCCACTCCCCATCCCATCCAATCAAGTCAACGTCGCCCCACAGCTTCGGCGAGCGCCACCGTCTCGCCACCACCGTATAGCCCGCCCTGCGCAGATAAAACAGCGCCTCGCGCTCGCCCGCTGAGCCGGTCGCCAGATGCGCCGCCCCGCGATTAGGCCGCAGCGCGTCCAGCCGTCTCAACATCCACGCCTGAAGATCAACTACCGACGCTCGCTTCGCCGTTTTCATCCTTCCCAGCTTACTTCCACCGTGCATTTCCCGCGAACACACTCTCCATTTGAGCTCCTCATCAACCCCATTGATTCCCGTCCCGAACCCTGCCATACTTAATCGTGCCCACCACGCACAAATCTCAAAAACTTATACAGAGGTCGCGGACATGTCTGCAAAGTACATCTTCGTAACGGGCGGAGTTGTATCCAGTCTTGGCAAGG
>NZ_DASUBE010000133.1:0-9080 GCF_035763405.1 Edaphobacter sp. | reverse complement strand
CATGGCGGGTCAGTCAACGGAAGCGGTTACTTTCTGATGAAAATCGAGAAATATGTTGACAATGCCTGTTGGAACGAGTACACAGAAGGGGCGATGTGGGAGCGCAATCATACATTTCTCAAAAGTTCCCCAAGCGTTTCCTATGGTGACGGGATCGTTTCTCAGGTTTCATTCAAAAGGAGCAGCCATGCATCGAACCACGAAAGCGACGCTAAGTTTCCTGTGTGCCACGTTGATGGTCTGGGCATTTCTTGCGACATCTGCATTCGCCCAGTCCGACGTAGGCACGATTACCGGTTTTGTACGCGATCAGTCCGGGGCTGTGGTTCCGGGCGCGCAGGTGACGATCGTCAACGAAGCGACCGGTGAAAAACATACGGTCATGTCGGACACCGACGGGCACTATACGGTGACGAACCTGCGTCCGGCGGTCTACGCGATGACGGCCGAGTCCAAGGGCTTCAAGAAGTACACCAGTACCCATAACAAGCTGAGCGCGAGCACGACACTTTCGCTGGACGCTGCCCTGGCGGTGGGCGCGGCGACCGAAACGGTGGAGGTGACGGCGACGGCGTCGGTGCTCCAGACCGAGTCCGGTTCGGTGCAGAACGAGGTGACTGGGCGGCAGATCTCCGACCAGGAGCTGAACGGGCGCAATCCGATCTATATGGGAGCGTTGCTGCCGGGGCTGCGGAGCAGCTCGACCCTGGGCGACTTCAACTTTGCCGTTGGCGGCGGTGTTCCGTTCCAGATCAACGGCGCGCGCACGCAGGACACACTGGTGACGTTTGACGGCGCCCCGGCGGTGAGGACGCGAGGCAGCGGTGCGCTGATTGGCGTGGCCAGCGTGGACGCGACCGAAGAGATGCAGGTGCTGACTGCGGACTATCAGGCTGAGTATGGGAATGCGTCGGGCGGCCAGATACGGCTGGTGACGAAGAGCGGAACCAGGGACTTTCATGGGTCGATGTACGAGTACCTGAGAAACTCGGCGATGAACGCGAACACGTGGACGCGCAATAAGAGCGCCACGACGAAGGGTGCTTCGCCATTCCGCTATAACAACTTTGGCTTCGCGGTGGGCGGGCCGGTATGGATTCCGGGCGTCCACGCGATGGACCCGCTGCGCAACAAGCTGTTCTGGTTTGTGAACGAGGACTGGATTCGGTATCGCTTCACTGAAACCGCGAAGCAGGCAGTGCCTACGCTGAGGATGCGCACGGGCGACTTCAGCGAGCTGCTGAGCGCGAACCCCTGGTACAAAGGCGATCCTATTAATCACGCCACTCCGATCTACGAGCCTTCGACTTGTTCGTCTGCCGGGGCGGTGGGCTGCGTCGCATATCCCGGCAACAAAATTACGTCCGGCCTGAGCTCGAACGGCCTTGCGATTATGAACGCCTATCCGAAACCGACTCCAGGCTTCCAGGATGGCACGAATAACTGGATTGCCCAGGCTGCACACCCGACGAACCAGCGCAAGGAAGTGATCAATGTCGATTTTGTGCTGAATGACCGCAATCGCTTCGAGTACAGACGTCAGGATGCGACTTACCTGGAGTATCAGCCGTTCGATCAGGGGTCCGGCTTGACCGGCAAGTATTTCAATCGGCCCAACCAGACAAATGTGCTGGGTTGGACGTGGACGGTTACGCCTACTTTGATTAATGAGCTGCGCGGGACGGTGAGCATTGACCGCGTGTACATTCCTGTCAACGAGTCGCTGGCGGGCTTCCACCGCGACACGCTCGGGATTAACTATCCGTATCTATTTCCAGCCGGAAAACTGGAGCCGAACAAGATTCCTACCGTTACCATTCCTAACTTCTACGGTCTGGCAGGCGGACCGTATCCTTCGCACTCTCAGGGACCGATCTATACGCTCTCGGACAGCTTGACCAAGGTCTGGGGCAACCATACGGTCAAGGGCGGTATGTACATCAACTATCAAGGAGAGAACGACTTCGACCAGATCAATGTCGCCACGGTGCCGGGCGGCGCTAACAATCAGAACGGTTCTTTTGTGTTCACCGACAACCGCCCAAACCTGGTCGGCACAACGGGTGTCGGCCTGGCTAACCTTGCGCTCGGTCTGGCAGACAGCTATACCGAGATTGGACCGAAGGCTTACACGGTGTGGAGCGGTCAGGAGTATGAGTTCTTTCTACAGGACTCGTGGAAGGTGACGCCGAAGTTCCATGTCGACTACGGTCTGCGGTTTACTTCAATTACGCCGTACAAGCCGTCGTGGGGTAACTCGGTGTACTTCGACCCGGCCTCGTATGACATCACGAAGGCGCCGCAGGTGGATTCGAAGACGGGTTTCGTGATCCTGGGGACGGGCAATCCGTATGAAGGCATGGTGATCCCGGGCTTCAGCCAGTTCCCGAGTTCGGCTGCAAAGCATGGGGTGATTGGCGCGGGAGCAAACTCGAATGCGTGCGACGGAGGATCGTGCAACGGGTTGTTCGCTCCGAATCTGAACAAGGGCTACGTCAACGTGGAGAACACGGTGCAACCGCGTCTGGGTATTGCGTATCAGGCGGACTCGAAGACGGTGTTCCGCGCGGGCGTGGGTGAGTTTGCGACGCGCATGGGTCTGCTGGACAACATCTTCCCCGGCGGCAATCCTCCGTTCCAGCCGTTTGTGACGGTGGCGGCGGTGGCGGGCAACCTGACAGGAATGGTGGACAATCCGGGCGCGTCGCTGAACTCGAGCGTCGCTCCTGCCTTGACGGTGACAACGCTGAACAAGAACCTGAAGGCCCCGGTACGTTGGAACTGGAACATCTCGGTCCAGCGCGAGCTGCCGCTGAGCTCGACGGTCTCGATTGCCTACGTCGGGGCGCGGGGCACGCATAACTGGCGGGTGTACGACATCAACCAGCCCACGCTCGCCGTGGCTCAGGCGAATGCAACCACCAAATATAACGTGAACTATATCCGGCCGTACCGGGGCTATGCTGCTGTCCAGCAGGAGCAGAGCAACGGCGCTGCCAAATACAACTCACTTCAGGTTACGTGGGACCGGCGCTTTACGAACAGCCTGATGTTCGGCGTGAGCTATACGTGGTCGAAGAGCATGGACGACAGCTCGAACTACCGCGACATCGTTCCCTATACGTACAACACGACGAATTTGTGGGGGCCGTCGGAATATGACGCGCGCCACATGATCGTCATCAACTACCTGTATGCTCTGCCGTTCTTCCGCAACCAGAATGAGCTTGCAGGCAAGATACTCGGCGGCTGGCAGTTGAGCGGCAGCACTCAGTTCCAGACGGGAGCGCCTTGCGGCATCGGAACCAAGAACGACTCCGTTGGCGTAGGCGGGACCGGCAGCTTCGGTTGCGGATCTGAAGGCCAGTTCTATTTGATGAATGGAAAGCCGCATATTTCGAAGACGTTTTCGGGGTACCCTGGGCAAACTGGTCAGTATTTCACGACCACGAATCCGGATGGATCACAGATATTCACGAAACCTGGCGCGACGTTCAACCTGCAGAAGGGAGTTCGTGACTCGATCTATCAACCTGGTTTCCAGAACTGGAACCTCGCTATGAAAAAGAAGTTCCCCATCAATGAAAAGGCGGGCTTTGAGTTCAATGCGGAAGCCTATAACTTCATCAACCATCCCAACTGGTCTGGTCCAGACCTGAACCCGACCTCCGGTACCTTCGGGAGAGTCACTGGGAAGACGGACAGCTCGCGCAACCTGCAACTTGGGTTGAAGCTCCTGTTCTAAACGGTGGTGCTGTTCTTTGCTTTTCGACCAGCCACAACGCTTTCGTTGTGGCTGGTTGTGCGTGGTGGTGTGAGCGGTTTATGTTCTCGCTCTTCGCAAAATGCGCGGAGGTTGAGTTGCTGGCAAAGGGGGAATGCGGGGTCTCTCCACTGCGGCGGCAGAATGCGCCGCCTCCGGTCGAGATGACGTGCTTTTGGGGTGAGTGCGGAAAGCAGATTCCTCCGCTGCGCTGCGGAATGGAAATGTCAATGGCTGCGTGAATGGAAATGTCAATGGCTGCGTGAATGGGATGCAAAAACAGACTGTGGGAGGGTGGGTTCAGGCGGCGGGTTCGGTTTCGAAGTAGAGGTATTTGCGCCAGGCGGCGTCGGCGCTTCCGATCATGCGCATGATGTGGCGCGAGGTGTGGAGCGTGAAGGGGCGCGGCTCGCGCTGGAGGCGCATGTCGGTCAGCTCGTGGAGGAGCTGGTTGCCTTTGCGGCGGTTGCACTCGTGGCAGCAGGCGACAAGGTTCTCCCATGTGGAGAGGCCGCCGCGGGAGCGGGGAACGACGTGGTCGAGGGTGAGTTCGCTGGCCGTGAGGACGACGTTGCAGTACTGGCAGGCGTTGCGGTCGCGGAGCAGGATGTTTTTGCGGGAGAGCGCGCGGGTCTGGTGAGGGATGCGGCGGTACTCGAGCAGGCGGATGACGCTGGGCATGGCGATCCTCATGCGCGCGGCGTGCAGCTCGGTGCCCTGCTCCTCTTCGGTGCGGGCGACGCCTTTGAGGACGAGGACGAGGGCGCGGCGCGCTCCGCAGATGTTGATGGGCTCGTAGGAGGCGTTGAGGACGAGGACCGGGGTCTGCATGGCGGGCTGGCGGAAGACGCCTGCGCGAATGTCGGGCTCGGCGAGCGCGCGGCCTGCGCCGTGTCCGATGTGACGTTTCGCGTTGTGCCCCTGCTTTCTCAGCTTGCCCGATTGCATCGGTGAACCCTCCGGTTTCAGCTAATGTTCGACCCCCAGAGCGCGACCGTCTCCGGCTGCGCCCGCGTTACGGTGGCGACCCAAACTTTTTCCGCTCCGGCCCGGCGGAGCACTCGTGTGCAGGCTCGCGCGGTGGCCCCGGTGGTGTAGATGTCGTCCACCAGCAGGACTTTGCGACCGGTTACGCCGACGGCTCCGGCGGCGAAGGCTCCCTGTAGATTTCTGCGTCGCCCTTTGGGCGTGAGGGAGAACTGGCTGCGCGTGTCTTTGACGCGGCGAAGTGCGTCGTGCGCGGCGGTCAGCTTCCATGCCGGGCGGGTGCGCTTCAGCTCCGCCAAGGCTGCTTCGGCCAGCAGCACGGTCTGGTTGTAGCCACGCTCGCGCTCTTTGGCGCGGAACAGCGGAACGGCGACGACCAGCAGGTTCTGGCCTGCTTCGGCTTCGAGTGTTTCGATGGTGCGGGCGAGCATGGCGCCGAGTGGCTGGGCGAGCGACCGCATCCGCTCGTATTTGAGCAGATGGATCATCTCGCGGACTTCGTTTTCATAGGTTGCGTAGGCTGCGGCGTGTTCGAACTCTGGCGGGGCCATTCGGCAGGGGGAGCACAGCAGCCCCTCGGCTGGATACTGGCCCGCGTACCGGACGCCTTCCATGTCGAGTGCTTCTCCGCAGTGTGTGCACAGGGTTGCGGATTGCTGTGGGATTCCGTTGAGGCAGTCATCACAGACCGGGACTGATCCGGCCCGAAGCAATGGGCCTTCGCATGTTCTGCAATCGGATGGATAGAAAGTAGTTACCAGATCGTCGAACATGGCCCGAACCACCCGTTCAGGCCTTTGAAACAGACGAGATGCTATGCCGGGTGGCCCCCCGGTAACACTCCCAAGCGCATTGTCATTCAAGCAATGGCTGAAGACTCACCTCGCGCGGCGGCATGGAAACCCATACCATTTGCCGTCAGTATAGTCCTTTGGCGGTGGGGTGCGTCAATGACCGGTTTGAGGGGCGAAGGGGGTGAAGAGATGCGTTGGTGAGTTGTGCGAGAAAGGCCCTTGTATTTGCTGGCTTTTTCGTGGGGC
Source organism: Edaphobacter sp. (assembly GCF_035763405.1). Taxonomy (NCBI): domain Bacteria; kingdom Pseudomonadati; phylum Acidobacteriota; class Terriglobia; order Terriglobales; family Acidobacteriaceae; genus Edaphobacter; species Edaphobacter sp. The sequence goes on along the minus strand of NZ_DASUBE010000133.1, from coordinate 3,290 downwards.
TGAAGAGGGTGCTGAAAAAGTCATTGGCGAAGAGAAAGGCGTACCTCAGCGGCTAAAGCCGCGCTGATTTTGCGGTATTTGCGGCACGGCTGAAGCCGTGCCCTTAAGCAAAACGGACTTTTTCAGCACCCTCTGAAGCCCCGCGCTCATCCTAAAAGCCACCACAGAGACTTTTGCAGCGCCCTTCTAAAGAGACGGTGTGAGAGCGGTGTGCATTGGTGAGGTGGGGAATGCGGGGATCTCTCCACTCCGGCGGCAAAAAACGCCGCCTCCGGTCGAGATGACGTGCTTTGTGGGATGGCAAACACGTTCTGTCTGGGTCGAGATGACGTGCTTTGGGAGGTGCTGCGGCGGGAGAGGCGAAAGGCGAGAGCAGAGAGTTTTTCAGTCTCCTTCTGCGCTGGTACACTCCGTTGGGCGCTGAAACTGCCTGATCTAACCGCGAGAGTGACTGCTGCATGGCAACGACCATCTTTAAGCCCTTTATTCCTGCGACCGAGACGCGACCGGAGCTGACTGCCCGGGCGCTGATTCTGGGGTCGATCTTTGGCGTGCTGTTTGGCGCGGTGACGGTGTATGTCGGGCTGCGGGCGGGGTTGACGGTGGCAGCGTCGATTCCGATCTCGGTGCTTTCGATCTCGATTTTGCGGGCGTTTGGACGGTCGAGCATTCTGGAGAACAACATCGTCCAGAGTACGGGCAATGCGGGGCAGTCGATTGCTTCCGGGGTGATCTTTACACTGCCTGCGCTGATTTTTCTGGGGTTCGATCTGGAGTCGGTGCGTATCTTTGCGCTGGCGCTGCTGGGCGGATGGCTGGGCGTGCTGTTCATGATTCCGCTGAGGCGGCAGTTAATTGTGGAGGAGCACGAGAACCTGGCGTATCCCGAGGGAACGGCCTGTGCGGATGTGCTGATGGCTGGCGAGCGCGGCGGGTCGTTTGCGTCGCGCGTATTTCTGGGGCTCGGCCTGGGCGGGCTGTATACGATGTTTCAGAACGACAACCTATTCCGCCTGTGGCCCAGCCAGCCGAACTACGAGCCCAACTACGGCGAGCAACACCTGATGAAGGGCTCGGCCATTCGTGCGGATTGCACGTCGGAGTATCTGGGGGTGGGATACATTATCGGTCTGCGCGTGTCGGCGATTATGCTGGCGGGCGGCGTGTTCTCGTGGCTGGTGCTGATGCCGGCGATTTACTTCTTCGGATCGCATCTTGCGACACCGCTGTATCCGGGGACGGTGCCGATAAAGGATATGTCGCCTTCGGATATGTGGAGTACATACGTGCGGCCGATGGGTGCGGGTGCGGTTGCGGCGGCGGGGCTGATTACGGTACTGCGCACGGCACCGACGATCTTTGGCGCACTGACGCAGGGGCTGCACAACATCGGGAAGAAAAATGCTGCCCGGAGGGAGCAGCCTTCGCGGGTGGAGCATGACTTGCCGCCGTCGGTGGTGCTGGGCGGGTCGGTGCTGCTGGTGGTGCTGATGTTCCTGTTTCTGGAGTTCAAGCCGGTTCCGGGAGCGCAGGTGACGGCGCTGGCCAACTTTATGGCCGCGGTACTGGTGGTGGTGTTCGGGTTTCTGTTTGTGACGGTCAGCTCGCGGATTGTGGGGATTGTAGGGAGTTCGGCTTCGCCTGTGTCGGGGATGACGATTGCGACGCTGATGGCGACGGCAGCCATCTTTCTGGTGAAAGGCTGGACGGCCCCGGCGTTTGGCGCGTTGGCGATTACGATTGGCGGCGTGGTGTGCATTGCGGCTTCAAACGCGGGCGATACGTCGCAGGACTTGAAGACGGGCTATCTGATTGGCGCGACTCCGTGGAAGCAGCAGCTTGCGATTATGGTTGGGGTGATTGTCTCGATCTTCTCGGTGGGCGCGACGCTGAATGCGATGAACAAGGGGCTGGAGGAGTTTTTGCGGATGCCCGCGCCGATGACGCTGGAGCTGGAGCATCTGCCGGACGGCGTTCAGAGCAAGGGGTTCTTCAAGCGCGACCACTTCGAGCTTTCGTCGAGCGATCAGGACAATGCGACGAAGCAGGTGGTGGCCGATGCGCACAAGTATGTGGTGCTGAATGCGATTGGGTCGTCGGTGCTGGCGGATGGGAAGTATCTCTATAACCCGGCGACGCACGCGATTGAGATCCAGTGGAACCAGGGGATTGGCAGCGAAAAGGCCGCGGCTCCGCAGGGACGACTGATGGCGACGGTTATCAACGGCATCCTGAGCAGGAAGCTGCCGTGGGCGCTGGTGCTGCTGGGGGTGGCGCTGGTGATTGCGGTGGAGCTGCTGGGGATTCGGTCGCTGACGCTGGCTGTGGGGGCTTATCTGAGTATTGCTACGACGCTGGCGATTTTTATAGGCGGTGCGGTGCGGTGGATGGTTGATCGCATGGCGGCGAAGGGTCGGGATCCTGATGAGGTGGCTGAGGAGTCGGAGATTAGTCCGGGGAACCTGTATGCGTCGGGGTTGATTGCGGCGGGCGGAATTGTGGGGCTGATCGGCGTCTGCATCAAGCTGTATGAGGCTGCGACGGAGAAGAATCTGCCGCGGTTCAGCGACCATAACCCGCTTTATCACGATTGGGTGAGCGTGGTGATGTTCGGTTTGCTGGCGTACTCGCTTTACTATTTTGCGCGGAAGCCTATGAAGAAGGATGAGGCGTAAAGTGGTTCTCCTTCAGATGGAACGGTGGCATTTGAAGCAAAACGCAGATTCCCTTCGGGAGTGACAAACAAAGAGCCCTGCACGAGAGAGAGAACGGTTCTAAGGAAGGTCTGATCAGGTCCGCGAAGATTCCCTCAGGGGCTAAAGAGGATGCTGAAAAAGTGTCTCGCCGGGAAGAAAGCGTACCTCAGCGGCTAAAGCCGCGTTGATTTTGCGGTACTTGCGGCACGGCTGAAGCCGTGCCCTTAAGCAAAACTGACTTTTTCAGCACCCTCTAAAGCCCGATTGCATTGAGGGATGTGATGGCGTGGCCGAAGCCACGCCCCTTCAAAGCGAAGACCTAGTCAGAGGTTCCCTAATGGTTTTGAATCTTATTTCGATGTCGAGTTATCTGATGTCGTAGGAGTTGAGATGAAGGCACAGGGGCAGATCACGGCGCCGCGGCTCTGGATGGTGTTGGCCAAGGCGCACCGGTCGATTGTGGGCTACATCGAAGGGCGGCTGGCGGAGCAAGGGTTGGGGCTGAGCGACTTCGCCGTGCTGGAGGTGCTGCTGCACAAGGGGCCGCAGACGATCTCGGCGATTGGCGAGAAGGTGCTGCTGGCGAGCGCGTCG
>NZ_DASUBE010000132.1:0-6611 GCF_035763405.1 Edaphobacter sp. | reverse complement strand
TTAGAGGGTGCTGAAAAAGTCAGTTTTGCTTAAGGGCACGGCTTCAGCCGTGCCGCTAACGCTGCAAAATCAACGCGGCTTTAGCCGCTGAGGTACGCTTTCTTCCCGGCGAGACACTTTTTCAGCACCCTCTTTAGCCCCTGAGGGAATCTTCGCGGACTTAATCAGACCTTCCATAGAGCAAAATAACGACCGCCTCTTTTTGTTTGTCATTCCCGAAGGGAATCTGCGTTTTGCTTCGCGGCGCACCGAATGACAGCTCAGGGAAAATACCCCAGCGCCGAGGCGCCCCGGGGGGGATAGTCCAGACCTAAGTCCAATGTTTGAAGGATTTTGAGTACTTAATAGGGGGAGGGGGGTCGACCTCTCCCGACAGCCTAAATCTGGTGCGTAATGAACCCGAACTTCATATACAGCCCCAGCACCACAGCAAGCACCAACGCGAGGGTCGTCCAGGGAAGCGCCGAGCGGATATGTTTCCTCACCGCCTCCAGGATGACGATCAGCACATAGAGCACAACCATCAGCACCAGCCCATCCGCCACAAAGATGTGAGTGTACGAAGGCGTGGCTGTCAGCACGTGCTCCATGTGAAACGGAGGAAACAGCGACCCCGCCGCAAAGACGATCAGGAAGAGAATGAACTGGAGGCAGAGAAAGAAGAAGTTTTTCATAATGTCCCTCGTTGGACGCGCGACGCGCCTTGAAGGCGCGCGGCATGATTACCCTGCATGGTACGGAACAGCCCCGCCGATGACATGAATTGTATGCAGCCACGTCTCGGCCAGCGCAGGCCAGTGCGTAATCGGCAGCGCGGTGGGCCGCAGGCCGTAGCCGTGGCCTCCCTGCGAGAAGATGTGCAACTCCGCTGGAACCTTGGTCTCCTTGAGCGCCTGAAAGTAGAGCAACACGTTCTCCACGTGCGCAAAATCATCCTCAGCCTGCAACAGAAACGTCGGCGGCGTCTTCGGACCGGGGTCGATACCCGGAGCCAGCTTGTCGAGCGCGGGCTCAATCGTCAGGTAGCCAGGATAGATGATGAACGCAAAGTCAGGTCGCGCGTCCGGCTCGTTCTCCGGCTCGCCGGTCCGCTTGAAGTCAGGATGGTTGCACAGCACGACGGCCAGATGCGCACCCGCCGAGAATCCAAGCACCCCGACGCGGTGCGGATCAACGCCCCACTCCGCCGCGTGTGCCCGCGTGATGCGCATGGCCTGCTGCGCATCTTCCAGATCAGCCGTATTCTCAGGAAAACGCGTCTTGAACGGCACCCGATACTTCACCAGAGCGCAGTTGACGCCGATCGAGTTCAGCCACGTGCAGACTTCCGTGCCTTCAAGATCGTAAGCGAGAATCTGGTAGCCTCCGCCGGGAAACACCACCACCGCCGCGCCGGTGTTCTTTGCCGCCTCGGCCGGGTAGAACGCCAGCGTCGGCCTGCTGATGTTGGTAATGTGTTCCAGCCGCCTGCCGGCAATCAAAGCGTCGGTCGGCTTGGTAATGTCCTGCTCCGGCCCGCCGGTGTAAGGCTCAGGCGCGCCGTGCGGCCACAGCGGTAGCGTAACTTTTTGCGCGGAAGCGAACGGCGTGGAGGCCAGAAGAGCAACAGCAAGAACAAGGAGTGTGCGCACCGAGCCATAGTAATACCTTTCAGCAGCAAAGATGAGCGGCTCGATGCACATACTCTGCACAACTCCATCACAGTTCCCGGTTACACTTTTCGAGACTGTTCAACTTCGAGGGTTCGCCATGCGGTTCCGCTCCTCTGTTCGTGCCGTCTCGCTCGTTCTGGTTCTCCTTGCCCCCATCGCGCTCCGCGCGCAGCTTGCCGAGCAGCCGCAACTGCACACCGCATCACAACAGGAGCTGGACGTCATCAAAGTGTTGCTGAAGCAGCAGGACGCCTGGAACCGCGGCGACCTCGACAGCTTCGCCCAGGGCTACAAAAACTCGCCCGACATCATCTTTCTCTCCCGCGAGGTCTCGCGCGGCTACGACGGCATGGTCGAAGCCTACAAGCGCGACTACCCGAACAGGACCGCGATGGGTACCCTGACCTACTCCGAGCTTGAGGCGCACATCCTCGACGAGAAGTACGCCGTCGTCATCGGCAAATACCACCTGGACCGCAGCAAAAAAGACGGCGGCAACGCCGACGGCGTCTTCTCGCTCCTCTTTGAAAACACCACCCAGGGCTGGAAGATCATCCTCGACCACACGACATAGCGATCACAGCAGCTACCGCGCCCAGGCAAGACCATCAGCACCGGGGCCCGCACCAATCAGCGATTGCACCTTCCAGTCCGCCAGATTGATTGCCGCAACCTTGCCGCTGGTATTGCAGGAGACGTAAGCCACCTTGCCGTCGGGCCGGACAAGGATCTCCTGCGGCGCGCTGGGCACTGCGATGGTGCGCACCACCTTAAGCGTGCCAAGATCGACTACAGCCACCTGTCCGGTAGCGGGCACGGCCACCAGCAGCGAGCGGCCATCAGGCGTCGGTGCCGTGCCATAGCCAAGCCCCGGCAGCGCGACCCACGCCTTCACCTTGTTCGTCGCCGTATCGATCACAGCAAGACGTGGACGAGTCTGGTCCGACGTAAACGCCATCCGGTCGTCGTTCGAAAGCGCGATGCGCTGCGTCTTGGCTGAAATCGGAATGACGGCAATCGTCCTGCGCTCAGCCATGTCGAGCACCGACACGGTTCCTGGCCCGACGTTCGCCGTGTAACCCCGCCTTCCGTCGCGCGAGAGCGCCAGCATGTGCGACTGAGCCTGCCCGGTCGGCACCTTGCCGACGATCTTCAGCGTCTTCGGGTCAATCTCTGTGACAGCGTTGTCCAACTCCGTCGTCACATAGAGCAGTCCACTCGTGCGGTTGTAGATGGCGCAGTGCGGCCGCACGCTGTGGCCGAAATCGACGCGGTGCGTGATTGTGTGCGAGGCCAGATCGACCACTAGCATTTCGTGACCGTCGATGCCGGGTTTGCCTACGCCCGTGCTTCCATAGACCGGCAGATACGCCGTGCGGCCATCGGGCGAGACGGCAGCCTCATGTGCGTGAACGCCTGTGACTGCCTCGTGAATCGTTGCCACCTGCTTCGCCGTCGCCGCATCCACGACGCTGACCGTCGCGTCACCCTGATTGACCACCAGCAGAGCGGGCTGCGCACTCACCATCGCAGACAGGCCAAGACAAACGACAGACGCTACCACCGAACGAAACCATGCCATTGTTTCCATAGGCACTGAAGTATATCCCGCTGGTTCTGGTCTGCGAAGAGCAATTTCAATGGCGGCGATTCAGCCCTCAGCGGTCGAACTCAGCTCGGCAATCAGAGCATCCAGTTCGTCGCGCATTCGCTCGTTCATGACGGCGAACTGGAACCCGGCTCCCATGCCCGGACGAACCATCCTGCTGGTCGCCTGCACGCGGAGCACTCTGTCCTTCACGCGGAAGACCATCTCGACCGGCGTTCTCTGCCGCATCCGCAGACGCGCCTGGGTTTCGATGTAGCAGCCGGCCGCGCTGATGTCGAGCACGCGCCCGCGAAACAGCACAGACCCGTCAAGCACCAGCACCTCGGCCACGGCATCGACGGCGTAGCGTGGATGCTGCCTGCGCTCCACCAGCGCCTGCCCGGTAACGCCACGCCGCTCCGGCCCGTCGAACTCCGCGTCAGCCTCCAACGCCACCCCCGCGAACCTTTGCCGCCAGAAGTTGCAGCGACTGGTCTCTTCATCGGCAAGCGTGCGCACCAACATGAGCCGCAAAAACGAAGAGGCCGGGCAGCCGGCCCGACCCCTCAGATTCTCTTCGTACTGCAATCACACGGTCATAATCTCTTTTTCCTTGGCCTTGAACATCTCATCGATCCGCCTGATCTCGGCGTCGGTCAACTGCTGCACCTCTTCGTTGGCGCGCTTCTCGTCGTCGGCGGAGATGAGCTTGTCCTTGGCCGCCTTCTTAATCTGATCGTTGCCATCGCGTCGAATGTTGCGAATCGCTGTCTTGTGGTCTTCAAGCGTCTTGTTCAACTGCTTGACCACTTCCTTGCGCCGCTCCTCGGTCATCGGCGGCACAGGCACGCGAATGACCTTGCCATCGCTCATTGGGTTCAGGTTGTTGCCCGAGGTGCGGATGGCCTTTTCAATCGCGCCGATCATGCTCATGTCGTAGGGCTGCACCAGGATCATTGTCGGCTCGGGCGTCGAGACCTGCCCCATCTGCGCCACCGGCGTGTCAGTGCCGTAGTAGTCCACCTTCACGTGGTCGAGCATGTGAACGTTCGCCCGCCCCGTCCGGGCCGAGAGCAGATACCCGCGAAAGTCTTCGACCGACTTCTCCATGCGGGTCTTCAACTCACGGTGCGTTCCCTTCAACGCCTCGATACTCGCCATCGCCGATGCCATACCGTGTCATCCTTGGGCGCGGTTGCGCCAAAGCAAATTCTACTGAAATTGCGGCGTCTCTGCTGAGTGACGATTGGGTGTGCAACGAGAGATTACTTTGGTGCGAACGCCTTCAGGCGGCGGCACGCCTCCGCCAGGTCGGCGTCTTTTTTGGCGAAGCAGAAGCGCAGCAGATCTTCGCCTTTGCCAGGACGGAAGAAGGCAGAGCCTGCGACTGCGGCGACGCCGGTCTTCGCCAGCAGCGCGCGTGCCTTTTCGGCAGCAGTGTTCCCCGGAAGATCTCCCGTGGAGGCAAGCACGTAGTACGCCCCATCAGGAACATGCGGCGTCATGCCTGCAATACGCAACGCATCGACGATCATCGTGCGCTTGGCCTCGTGGTCATGCGCGAGGTTCGCATAAAACTCCGGCCCAAGCTGCTCGACACCATCGGCGCAGCCATGCTGGAACGGTGCGGGCGCGCAGACGTAGAGCAGATCGTGAAAGTAGCCGATAGAGCCGAGCCACTTCGAATCGGCCAGCAGATAACCGACGCGCCAGCCCGTCACCGAGAACGTCTTCGAGAAGCCCGACATCACAATCGTGCGCTCGCGCATTCCGGGGATGGTCGCCGGACTGATGTGCTTCGCGCCGCCGTAGATGAAATGCTCGTAGATCTCGTCGGTGAAGACAAAGAGGTCGAACTCCTGCGCAATCTCCGCGAGACCCTCAAGCTCCGCTCGGGTGAAAACTTTACCGCATGGATTCACGGGAGTGTTGATGACCATGGCGCGCGTGCGAGGCGTAATGGCTGCGCGGACGGCGTCGAGACTGAGTGCCCAATCCGGCTCCTGCAACGCGACCGGCACAGGGATTGCGCGCACGGAGCGGAGCGTGTTCGCGTGATAACCATAAAAAGGCTCGAAGACCAGCGCCTCATCGCCCGGATTGAGCAATGCCATCGCCACGGCGTGGAAGCCCCCGGTAGTGCCGCTGGTGACGAGCACCTCACGGTCGGGATCGACGCTAATGCCAAGCGTGCGCTCGACCTTCGCGGCAATGGCGTTCCGCAACCGCGCGATGCCGTCCAGGCGCGTGTAGATGTTAAGTCCGTCGTGGATCGCCTTGATCGCGCCCTCGGCAACGACCGCAGGCACTTCCGTGTCGCAGACGCCCTGCGCCAGATTGACGCCGCCCACGCGGTCGCACTCGACCGTCATGGCGCGAATCTCCGACTGCACCACGCGCGGCGCAAGCTCGCTCAAACCCAATCTGCCTGTCGCGATCGCTTCGGCGTGTCCCATCGTGAATGGCCCTCCCATCGACGTACAACCATCTTACGTCCGCCGCGAAGAGAAGGCACCGTGGCGCAGCCTCAGTGCTCTGCGCGGAACGTCTTGCCCAGCTCCTCATCCGCGAGGCGGAAGTAATGCCGGAAGTTGTAGATCAGCGGCGACCACTTTGCAGGATCGACGTGCTTGCCTTCAAGCACAAAGTCGCTGGCGACATGCACGCGGACGATCTCGACCTCGGCCGCCCAGCCTCCGCCAAGCTGCATCAGCCGCTCGCCTTCGAGCCGGTGCATCTTCGTCACCCGCGCCTCCATGTGTACGGGGCATTCTTGCGCACGGTCAGGACGCACGGCTTCACTCGCCATCGGCGTCAGGCCGGCGGCGCCGAACTTCTGCGATTCGGAACGGAACTGCTTCGACTTCAGCTCAGGCACCGGGTCTTTGCCGGTCAGCGGAGCCAGCTTTTCAACCTCGCGCCACATATCCGGCGAAGGCAGATTCACAACACACTCCGGATGCCGCGCCAGGTTCTCCGCTGTCTTGGTCGCATCGAGCACACCGAGCATCAGCGTCCAGCCCAGCGCCCAGAACGACGACATCGGCGCAAGGTTCGTGCTGCCGTCTTCGTTCAGCGAACTGATCAAAGCCACTGGAGTTCCGAAGTAGAGAATCTTAGGTTCGATTGTCTTGAATTCCATCGCAGCGATTGGATGCTTGACGGACAGCGCACGTATCAAAAAGAAGAATGCTGAGGTGCCATTGACAGGAGGTTACGCCGTGCCTACCGTATGACTATGGAGCTTCACTTCACTCCCGAACAGGAATCGCACCTCGCGCAGATTGCCCAGCACGAGGGCAAGAATACCGAGCAGTTAGTGTTCGATATAGCGGTGCACCTGCTCGATGGAGATCGCCTTTTCCGGGAAG
>NZ_DASUBE010000131.1:0-35764 GCF_035763405.1 Edaphobacter sp. | reverse complement strand
CTTGACAGTGCTACAGCGGTTACGCGATGCTTAGGGGCTAGGCACCCTTTCTGACCTGCTTCCCGGAGTTGCGCCGCTTTGTGCGCGCACGAGCGTTGGCGCGTGGTGGATTGCGGTTTCAAACAGTAAAGGGAAAGTCTCCCGGGGAGTTTTGATTTGATGCTGGCGATGTGGTTTGCAGGTGCGGCGGGCGGACTGGGTCTGGGCAGCATGGCGCTGCCGATCCTGTTCTTTGTGGCCCTGTTCGCTTTGATGATTCTGCCGAATCAGAAGAAGCAGAAAAAGTGGCAGCAGATGCTGAGCCAACTGAAGTCGGGCGACCGCGTGACGACCAATGGCGGCATCCGGGGCACTATTCTGACGGTCAAGGACGACGCGGTGATTCTGCGCGTGCAGCCGGATGGTCTGAAGCTGGAGTTTGTGAAGAGCGCGATTGCGGCCGTGACGACCGACGACGCGGCGGCAAGTTAAGAAGGGGCTTCAATCAAGAGTATGGGCAACAAAAATATAGCCGGTAAGACACTATTCATCATAGGCGTGCTGTTGGTCTTCTGTTTCGGCATTGTGGGGATCCCCCACGGCGGGCTGAAGGCGTCGATCCAGCGGCAGATCAGCCTGGGGCTCGACCTGAAGGGCGGCGTTCACCTGGTGCTTCAGGTGCACGTGGCCGAGGCCGTGGGCTCCGAGACCGACCGCGCTGCCGCGCAGCTCGAGTCGGACTTTCAAAAGGCCGGAATTACCGGTGTGACGGTGGGGAAGACCGACCCGGCGCACCCGGAGACGATTACCGTGACCGGCGTGCCGCAGGACAAGATGGGCGCGGCGCGCTCGATTATGAACGGGAACGACTACGCCAGCTATGACATGGCGATGAACCCCGACGGGAATACGACTCTGACGATGCGGCCGGCGGCGATCCGCGACCTTGAAGCGCGCACGCTGGATACGTCGATCGAGACGATCCGCGCCAGAATCGACAAGCTGGGTGTGACGGAGCCGGAGATCCAGAAATATGGCCTCGGGGCCAATGAGATTCTGGTCGAGCTGCCTGGGTTGAGCGATCCGGGCCGCGTTGAAGACGTGATCCAATCGACGGCCAAGCTCTCGATTCACGAGGTGACGGGCGGGCCGTACAACAGCCAGCAGGATGCGCTGGCGGCCAATCCGGGCGGCGTGCCGCTGGACTCGATGCTCGTTTCGGGACAGGGAACCGAGGGCGCACCCGATCAATTCTGGCTGCTTAAGCGGGCAAGTGTGGTCGAGGGAACGGACTTCCGCGACGCACGGCCTTCGACCGACCAGAACGGCAGGCCGAACATCAACTTCACGCTGACGACGGACGCGGGCGACCGCTTCTACAAGTACACGTCGGCGCACAGCAAGACCAGCTCGAGCCCCGGCTCGATGGCGATCCTGCTCGACAACAAGGTGCGCGAGGTGGCGGCGATTGACTCGGCCATCCGCGATAACGGCGAGATTACGGGCGGATTCACACAGCAGCAGGCGCAGGACCTCTCACTCATGCTGCGCACCGGCGCGCTGCCTGCGTCGATCTCCTATCTTGAGACCCGGACCGTGGGACCGAGCCTAGGCGCGGCGTCGATCCACTCGGGCGTCGTGGCGGCTGTGGGCGGAATGCTCGCCGTCATGATCTTCATGCTCATTTATTACAAGGGCGCGGGCATCAACGCAGACGTGGCGCTGTTCCTGAACCTGGTGATCCTGCTGGGCTTTATGGGATTCTCGGGCTCAGTGCTAACGCTGCCGGGCATCGCGGGCGTCATCCTGACGATCGGTATGGGCGTGGACTCGAATGTGCTGGTGTTTGAGCGCATCCGGGAAGAGTTGCGCGCGGGCAAGACCGCTGCGATTGCCGTGCAGCAGGGCTTTGCCCATGCCTGGACGACCATCTTCGACACCCACGTGACGACGATTGTCTCGGCGGCGATTCTGTTCCTGTTCGGCTCAGGGCCGGTCAAGGGATTTGCGGTGACGCTGGTGTTTGGTCTGCTGGCGAACCTGTTTACGGCAGTCTTTGTGTCGCGCGTGATCTTCGATGCGCATCTGGCGAATAAACCGCGCGGCGCGGAGTTGTCGATCTAGTTGGATTTTTGAGAGATCGCGGAACCTGAAAGGGTTTCCGCGGAGGGTTTAAGAGCGTGGAATTTTTTCGTGACACAAAAATCGACTGGCTGGGCAAGAAGTGGTACTTCCTCGGCTTTTCGCTGATCTTTTCCGTGGCTGGCCTACTGAGCATCTTCTTCTGGCACCATATTCCGCTGGGAGTGGACTTCAAGGGCGGCACGCAGATCCGCGTGGCGTTTACCCAGATGCCGAACGAAGACCACATCCGCCACGCGATGGACATGGCCGGGGTGCATCAGGCGACGATCCAGCGCATCAGCGACCCCAGCGGCAAGGCGGCCAACAAGGTCATCATCGCGCTGCCCATCTCGTCGGCCAGCGACACGGCGCACGACGTGGGGCGCGAGCGGGTCGAGAGCGCGCTGGCGGAGAACTATCACGACTCTGCCTTCAATGTGGAGCAGGTCGAAATCGTCGGCCCGACCGCCGGTAAGCAGTTGCAGCATCAGGCGGAATGGGCGACGCTCTACTCGCTCATCGGGATGCTCGTGTACCTGTGGTTCCGCTTCGAACTGATCTACGGCGTGGCGGCGGTGGTGGCCGTCTTCCACGACACGCTGATTACCATCGGCGCGTTCAGCTTGACGAACAAGGACATCACGCTTACTGTAATCGCTGCCATCCTCACGCTGATTGGTTACTCGATGAACGACACGATTGTCGTCTTCGACCGTATCCGCGAAAACCTCGGGGTTTCGCGGAGAGAGCCGTTGCACGATCTGGTCAATCGCAGCATCAATCAGACGTTGAGCCGGACGGTGATCTCGTCGGGCCTGACGTTTTTGACGGTCATGTCGCTGTATCTGTTCGGCGGCGAGGTGCTGCACGGGTTTTCGTTTGCGCTGGTCATCGGCATTTTGATCGGCACCTACTCATCGATTGCCGTGGCCGCGCCGATGTTGGTGGCGTACCAGGAGTGGCGGGCCAAGCGGGGCAAGACGGCTGCACTCCCCGCGGCAAAGAAGAAGGCCGGCACAAGAGCATAAGGCAGGCCGAAGGAGTTTTAGCCGGGAACAAATCGAAGTGGCGCGGTGTCTAAGAAAAAATAGCTCTTAAAGAGGCTGCATATGTTTGAAGATTCGTTGATGGAGTCCGGCGGGAAGATTAAGACCAAGTCCAAGTACTGGATGATTGCGACCTTTGGGTTCAACGCCTTGATTCTGGCGATCATGATCCTGATTCCGCTGCTATATCCCGATGCGCTGCCGAAGACGGCGATGACGGCCATGCTGACGGCCCCGCCTCCGCCCCCACCTCCGCCACCCCCACCGCCTCCGGCGCAGGTGTTGAAGCCGATCAAGATGGTGTCGGAGATTGATCAGGGTCTCCACGCCCCGACGAAGATCCCCAAAGACATCAAGATGCTGAAGGACTCGGCGCCGCCGCCTCCACAGATGGCCGGAGTGGCCGGTATGAGTGGCATGGGCAGTGGTTCGGGCGTTCCGGGCGGCGTGATGGGCGGTATTGGCACAGCTCCGACTCCGGTTGTTAAGGTTGAGCCGCCGAAAGGCCCGCAAAGGGTTTCAAGCGGCGTGATCGCCGGAATGAAGATTGGCGGCATCACCCCGACCTATCCGCCGATTGCAAGGGCGGCCCACGTTTCGGGCGCGGTGGTTCTGCACGCAATCATCTCGAAGGCCGGCACGATTCAGGACCTGCAGGTCATCAGCGGGCCTGAGATGTTGCGCAGCGCCGCGACTGAGGCCGTAAGAACCTGGCGCTACAAGCCCTATATTCTGAATGGTTCGCCGACAGAGGTCGAGACGACCATTACGGTCAACTTCAACTTCGGCGGCTAAACCGAATCTGCGCAAAAACGTCTTAGGCAGTGGGTCCCCCGGCTGCGAACTTTTGGGGGATACACGGTCAGATTTTAGAAAGTTAGAGTTCTACCAGGAGGAAATATCCAAGTGATTCTCGCTCATCTCTCAAACTTCGCTCACGTCCACTCGTCGATTGCTATGTTCTTCGATGAGGCCCAGGTCAGCTTCAGCCCGATGGGTCTGTGGGCCAACATGGGCAATCTGGCCCGCGCGGTCGTCATTCTGCTCTTCATCATGTCGATCTGGTCGTTGGCCGTCATCATCGACCGGGCCCTGTATTTCTCGGCAGCCCGCAAGCAGTCGCGCGAGTTCGCGCCCAAGGTTGCAGGCGCGCTGAAGGACGGTCGTCTGGACGAGGCGATCAAAGTTGCCGACCGCTCGAAGAAGTCGCACCTCGCCGAAGTCGTCACCGCCGGTCTGCAGGAGTTTCGCAGCTTCGGCTCGGGTGGCAACATCACCGAGGAGCAGATTGAAAGCTCGCAGCGCGCGCTTGAGCGTTCCGAGGCCATCGTTCACGCCAAGCTGAAGCGCGGCCTAGGCGGCTTGGCCACCATCGGTTCGACGGCGCCGTTTATCGGTCTGTTCGGAACGGTCGTCGGTATCTTGAACGCCTTCCAACAGATTGCCACCCAGAAGACCTCGGGTATCGGCGCGGTCGCGGGCGGTATTTCGGAAGCCCTGGTGACGACTGCGTTCGGCCTGCTGGTCGCCATCCCCGCCGTGATGACCTTCAACTACTTCACCGGTAAGGTGGAAGCCTTCGACGTGGAGATGGACAACAGCTCCAGCGAGCTGGTGGACTACTTCATCAAGCAGAGCCACAAGTAAGCGTGTATTACCTCCAAGGGTAAGTCACAACCTGCGAGAACCACTGCTCTGATGGTCCTTCGGATGCCGGCAAGCGAACCGGCATCCGGAGGGCAGAGCGCCGCAGCGGAACAGAGCACAAAGACCCGGGGCAGACCCGGACGGAGCCGATCAGTATGGGTATCGTAAAGCGGGATGAAGGCAGGAAGGTCAACTCCAACATCAACGTGACGCCGATGGTGGACGTGATGCTGGTGTTGCTGATCATCTTCATGGTCATCACCCCCATGTTGAACAATAAGGTCAATGTGAACCTGCCGACGGCAGACGCCGCGACGGTGATGGACAATGCCAACAAGGAAGACGCGGTGATTGTGGCCGTAACGCGGGACGGACGGACATTCCTCGGCTCCGATCAGATGACGATCGACGACCTGGGTTCGAAGATCGCCGCCAAGTTGGAAAATAAGACCGACAAAGAGGTCTACATGCGTGCAGATGAGCGGGCAAACTACGGTAAGGTGATGGATGCGATCGATGGCATCCGCTCGGCAGGCGTCAGCCAGCTCGGCCTGCTCACCGAGAAGCAGGACAACGAAGCCCTGAATCTGGCGAAGCCGCAGCAGTAGGCACTTTGCGGGACGACTAGTTTCAAGGGTTGAGAACCGGAAGGGTCTAAGGAGAATTGCAATGGGAATGACTTCGGGAAATAGCGGCGGAGCGATGTCGGACATCAACATCACACCGATGATCGACATCCTTCTGGTGTTGTTGATTATCTTCATGGTGATTGTGCCCGTAACGCCGCATGGCCTTGAGACGCTGGTTCCCCAACCGCCCAAGAACAAGACGCAGGACCAGCAAAACGACCGTACGATTGTGGTTCAGGTGCTCTCAAACGGCCCGACGGCCCAGCCCTCCTACAAGATCAACGAACAGGCGTTCAATAAGTCGGACATCGAGCCCAAGCTGCAGGAGATCTTCGCAACCCGGGTCGAAAAGGTGATGTTCGTCAAGGGCGACAAAGACCTGGACTTTGACAAGGTCGCTGAGGTCATCGACTTTGGCCACGCAGCGGGTGTCGATAACATCGGCATCATCACGCCTCGCGTGGAAGCAGGACAGTAAGACCCGGTAACACTCTCGCTGGGGCAGCGCGGCCATGTGCCCGCTGCCCTCAAGTATTTTCGGGTCAGTACCGTAGTGGATCGAGTGCTCGCTTACCCAATTCTCGATTGGGAGACGATGGCGATGGCATTCTCGACGAACGGTGCATGCGGAAACAACCTCTCTGGTGAAATCAACGTAACCCCTTTAATCGATGTACTTCTAGTGCTGCTGATCATCTTCATGGCGATCGTGCCGGCTGTGCCGCATGGCCTGGAGACGGTCCTGCCGTTGCCGAAGGCCAGTGTCAATCTCGCGGTGTCGCAGCCGGTCATGGTCCGCGTGGCGCAGGGTGTGGACGGCGTCTCGTACTGGGTGGATGGTGAGAGCATTGCCCGAAGCGCGCTGCGCGAGCGAGTGGCGAAGTTGCTGGCGCACCGGTCTTCCGGGACCGTGCTGATCGAGGGCGAAGGCACTCTGGAATTCGAGACTGTCTCAGGAATTATTGATGCGGCACGCGCAGGCAACGCACGGAGCGTCGAGTTGCTGACCCCGGGCTTGCACGGCGGTGACGCCTCACGCAGGAGCCCGGGTCAGTAGCCATTGGCGATGAGGTACTGCTCGGTGAGGATGAAGGCGTCTCGGTGCTGGATACTCTCAGCGTACTTGCCGAGAACATCGACTTCGATGTTGAGCGGCGAGCCAGGGGTGAGCGTGCGCAGGCTGGTGGCCGCGTAGGTATGGGGGATGATGGCGACTTCGACCTGGTTGCCCGTGATGGCGGCCACAGTGAGGCTGATGCCTTCGATGGTGATGGAGCCTTTCTCGACGACGTAGCGGGTGAGCGCGTTGGGGATGGTGAGGCGCAGGCGCCAGTCGGTGGCCTCGGGCGCGGCAGGGGTGACGGGGTCGAGGGCGACGAGGGTGCCGGTGCCATCAACGTGCCCCTGCACGACGTGGCCTCCGAGTGGCGTGCCGGCAGGGGTAGGCAGCTCCAGATTGACGATTGTTCCGGGTTGTAGACCGGAGAGTGTGGTGCGGGCGATGGTCTCGGCGGCGAGGTCGGCCGAGAAGCGCGGAGGGAAGGCGTTGGGCTCGATCGAGAGCGCCGTCAGGCACACGCCGCTGACGGCGACGCTGTCGCCGGTGGCAAGCCGCGAGGTCAGCGTAGGTGAGGCAATGGTGATGCGCGTTGCGCCCGCGGTAGGAGTGACGGCCAGGATGGTCCCGGTGGCTTCGATGATGCCAGTGAACATAGTTACAGGGTACAGGGAGCAGGCCCGAGGTTGAAGCCAGCCCAGCAAAACGCATAAGGCCAATTTGCACCATAAACGCCGATTCGACCACGGATGACTATGGAGTGAGGCGGATGAGAAACAGGTGCTTTTCCATTCGGCGTTGGGGTAGAGGATGTACTTCCAAACACGTGAGAAATGGCGATCCGGGGAGAGAGTTGGAACAATAGACCTGAGATGGCAGGCTTTCCATTTCGAGAACGGGTTGCCTGCGCCGCCTGTGGGGGTACCTGCACTGGTACTTCAGTTGTAGCTGGGCCCAGGTATATCCGTGATATCCAGTTATTACCCGCCGTCAGGGCGAGCGACGTTGCACTGGATATTTGAGGAGTGTGTCCTGATGCAAGGCTCCTACAATCCCTACCTCGTGGCGCTGTCGCTGCTGGTCGCCATGTTCGCGTCGTATACGGCGCTGGACCTTGCGGCGCGCATCGGTTCGCTGCGGGATTCACGGAAGCGGCTGCTGTGGCTGGTGGGCGGCGCGGTAGCGATGGGCATGGGCATCTGGTCGATGCACTTTATCGGGATGCTGGCGTTCCGGATGCCGATCCAGCTTGGTTACGATCCGCTCATTACGGTCTGCTCGATGCTGATTGCGATTGTGATCTCGGGCTTTGCGTTGTACGTGGTGACGCAGAACGAGATGAGCCGGACGAGACTTGCCGTTGGCGGCGTACTGATGGGTCTGGGAGTTGCGGCGATGCACTATACGGGCATGGCCGCGCTGAGGATGCATCCGGGGATCGTGTACTCGGCGGGGCTGTTCTGGGCCTCGATTGCGATTGCCATCGCGGCCTCGTGGGTGGCACTGTGGATTGCCTTCACGCTGCGACACGGCGAGCAGAAGTATGTGCTTCTGAAGCGGTGCGCGGCTGGCTTTGTGATGGGGCTGGCGATTGCGGGAATGCACTACACGGGCATGGCCGCGGCGAACTTTCCCATGGGCTCAATCTGCGCCGCGTCGAACGGAGTGAATACAAGCTGGCTGGCGTTCACGGTGGCCGGCGCGACGCTGCTGGTGTTGCCGATGACGCTGATGTACTCGATGCTGGACGCGCGCTACGACCTGCAGGAGTTTCAGTTGAATGCCTCGCTGGAGAAAGCCAACCTGAGCGCATCGCTGGCGGAGGCGAATGAACGGCTGCTGGCGATGGCAACCGAGGACACGCTGACTGGGCTGCCCAATCGCAATTCGCTGATCGAACGCATCGAGAACGCGATCATCGTGGCGCGGAGCGGCGGACGCACTTTTGTGCTGATGTTTATCGACCTGGACGAGTTTAAGACGGTGAATGACTCGCTGGGCCACACGGCGGGCGACAAGCTGCTACAGGAGGTGGCGCGGCGTCTGCTGGAGTGCGTGCGCGCGGGCGATACAGTGGCCAGGCTAAGCGGAGACGAGTTTGTGGTGTTGCTGGAAGAGCAGGGCGGCCGCAAGGCGGCGGCAGAGGTTGCGCGGCAGATACTCGAGCGGATGCAGCGGGCCTTCTTCATCAATGGCACGCCGCTGCGCATGACGGCCTCGGTGGGGCTTGCTGCGTATCCGGAGGATGGCGAGTCGGTTGAGGGCCTGCTGAAGAACGCTGATATGGCGATGTACGATGCCAAGCAGAACGGCCGGAACTCCTACCGTTACTTCGATGCGGGGATGAGCGAGGCGCTGGCCCGGACGCTGGCGATTCATCGAGGGCTGACCGAGGCGATCGAGCAGCAACAGTTCTCGCTGCGCTTTCAGCCGAAGTTCAGCGGCGCGCGGCGGCAGATGGTGGGGGCCGAGGTGTTGATCCGGTGGCAGCACCCGAAGCTGGGCGAGATTCCGCCGCTGGAGTTCATCCCCATTGCCGAACGGACGGGGCAGATTGTGCCTATCGGCAACTGGGTGATCGGCGAGGTGTGCCGGTATGTGCGGCGCTGGAAGCAGGCGAGGATGTCCGCTATCAAGCTGGCGATCAACCTGTCGTGCGAGCAGTTGCGGCAGCCCGGCTATGTGGACAGCGTGCTGGCCATCGTCAACGCGGCGGGCGTGGAGCCGGACTGGATCATGTTCGAAATGACCGAGACGGTGGCCATGCGCGATGTGGAGATGTCGGCCGAGGTCATCCGGCGGTTTCAGGGTGCGGGCTTCGATGTGGCCATCGACGACTTCGGTAAGGGATATTCAAGCCTGGCGTATCTTCAGCAGTTCCGGGTGAAGCAGTTGAAGATTGACCGCTTCTTTGTCGAAGGGCTGGACCGGCACGGCGAAGAGGGCTATGCGATGGTGTCGGCCATTATCTCGATGGCACACGCGCTGGAGATGGCCGTGGTGGCTGAAGGGGTGGAGACGCACTCGCAACTGGCGCAACTGAGGCGGCTGGACTGCGACGAGGTGCAGGGCTTCCTGCTGGCGCGCCCGCTGACCGCCAGACGCTTCGAGGAACTGCTGGCGCAGCCGCAACAGGCGGCACAGGAGCAGGATAGCCGTCTGCGGTCTCGGAGCTGGAGCTTCTCCCGGTGGAGCGAGCGCGAGGTGGAGTAGCTCTGGATGGGTGAAAGACCTAACACCGATTGGCACCGATAACACCGATACATCTGATTGCCGACTTACGCGGAAGACTGGCTCCGTGGCGATTCCTTTGCTGCGCTGCGGAATAGTCAGGGCAGACGCGGACGTGAGCTCGGCGCTGCGCGTGCGGTTCGGCTACACTCAGGACGGCCCCCCGCAACTTGCCTGAGCCATCTTCTACGACAGGATACTCGCGTTCTGCATGAAAGCTACCGCCTTTGAGTTTCGTATTCGCTTCTTCATTCACGTTGTCCTGATTGTTCTGGGTTTTACTGTGCCATGGGACAGATGGCTGCATCTCGACTCGTTGGGGCCGAACCCACATGTGTGGGGTATGCTGGCAGCCCACTTGTTCAAGCTGTCGCCGAACGTGCTGACGGTGGGCGGTGCGTTCAACCTGCTGCTTGCCTTGGCGGCGGTGTGCGCAGTTGTCTCGGCCGCGCTACGCACATGGGCTTCAGCGTATATGGGTCCGGCGACGGTGCACTCGTCTGGGATGCACGGCGACGGCCTAGTCGCGGCGGGGCCGTATCGTCACCTGCGTAATCCGCTCTATGTGGGCATCGTCATCCACGTTGTGGCGCTGGCTCTGCTGATGCCGCCCAGCGGGGCGATCTTCTGCATCGTGACGGTCGTGCTGTTTCAACTGCGGCTGATCGGCGGAGAAGAAGCATTTTTGACACAGAAGCTGGGTGAGCCTTATCTCGCGTACTGTGCTCGCGTGCCGCGTCTCTTTCCTGCGCTCACGCCACGGGTGCCCGCTTCGTCCGCCAGGCCGGCGTGGGCGATGGCCTTCCTCAGCGAGATCTATATGTGGGGCGTGGCCGTTACCTATATCGGGTTGGGCCACCGGTACAACGCCTCGATACTCGAACAAGGGATACTCATCTCGCTCGGCGTGATGCTGATCGTGCGTGCGCTTGTGCCACGGCGCGATGCCTGACACCGATTTGCACCGATCTAAATCGACCACAGATCTGAGCGAATGATCACGGATTCTGTTTATGGGCGGTTGTAGTCTTTTCTCAAAACAGAAAGCCCGTCGTGAATCTGCCTGCTGGGCAGGGCACGACGGGCTTCCGTGAGTTTGCGCCTCTACAAACACCGCTGGGCGCGACGATTGGGGAGGGCGTGTCTCTCCGGCCAAATCTACTTCTTCGGCGGAGCGATGGTGTCCTTGGCGACCTTGGCCACGCGGAACTTGACGACGGTCTTGGCCTTGATCTTGATGGTCTCGCCGGTCTGGGGGTTGCGGCCCAGGCGCGCCTTGCGCTCAGCCTTGACCAGCTTGCCGATGCCGGGGATGGTGAACTCGCCGTTCTTCTTGGTCTCCTTGACTGCGGTCTCGGCGAGGAGTTCGAGGCCGGCGGCGGCCTGCTTGTTGGTGATTTCGAGCTTCTCCGCCATGTGGCGTACAAGCTGTGTCTTGGTCATTCCCTTTGCCATGTGTTTCTCCTTCGTTGTACAGAAATAGAATCGCGGCCCGCTCGCCCGGCCTGCGTGAAAACTGTGAGGGCCGCACCTTTCTTCTGGTGCGTATTCATCAATGTTCACGCGGGTGCGGAGAACCTACCGCAATTCACCTTCAGCCTTTCCGCGCGCTTTGTCAATGGCATTTCTTCGGTTTCCACAGGTTTTTTTGGGGTTTTTCCGGTTTTTCTCGTAACGAGGGCCAAAATCCCCCGAATTCCCAACAAATCGGTGTTAGGCCTCACCGTTTTTTGCATGGAGGAAAGCTGATTGCACTCGCAGGTGTCGCCGATTTTCTACGTCACGCGGCTGTGTTTGTAGCCTTCGGCAGTAAGGGCGGCGAGCAGCTCTTCGACCTGTTCGCGTCCGCGCGTCTCCATGGTGATGTCGATGACCGTATCGCCTAGGTTCACGCCGTAGTAGGCGCGGTTGTGTAGCGTATCAACGATATTAGCCCGGTGATTGGCGATCAGGCGTGTCAGTTCGGCGAGCGCGCCGGGCTTGTCAAGCAAGTGGATGCGCAGCCGGATCATGCGTCCGTCCTGCACCAGGCCGCGTTCGATGATGCGGCTGAGCAGCGTGACATCGATGTTGCCGCCGCCGATGACGACCGCGGTACGCGCGCCCTTGAGCGAAGTCCTGTGCTGAAGCAGTGCGGCCAGAGCGGTCGCGCCTGCGCCTTCGGCCAGTGTTTTTTCGCGTTCGAGCAGGACCAGGATGGCTGAGGCGATCTCGTCCTCATCGACGGTAACGATCTCATCGACATATTTTTCGATGACGGGAAAGGTGATGTCTCCCGCGCGGCGCACGGCGATGCCGTCGGCGATGGTGGTCGCGGGCTCGACGGTGACGGGGCGGTGCTCGGCGACGGCTGCGGCCATCGAAGGTAGGCGCGAGGTCTGCACGCCGACCACGCGCACGCCGGGGCGCGACTCTTTGAGCGCGCAGGCGATGCCGCCGATCAGGCCGCCGCCGCCAATCGGCACGGCAACAGCTTCGAGGTCCGGCACTTGTTCCAGCAGCTCGAGCCCGATGGTGCCCTGGCCTGCCATGACGACCGGGTCGTCAAAGGGGTGGATGAACGTCATGCCTTCTGCGGCGCACAGGCGCGTGGCCTCTTCGCAGGCTTCGTCGTAGTTCGCGCCATGGAGCACGACCTCAGCGCCGAATCCACGCGTCGCTGTCACCTTCACCAACGGTGTGGCGAGCGGCATGACGATGAGCGAGCGGATGCCGCGCCGGGTTGCGTGGTAAGCTACGCCCTGCGCATGGTTGCCTGCACTGGCCGCCACCACGCCGCGTGCGGCCTGCTCCGGCGTGAGCGTGGCGATGCGGTTCAGCGCACCGCGCTCCTTGAAAGCCCCGGTCATTTGCAGGTTTTCGAGCTTCAGATAAATTTGCTGTCCGGTCAGGCCGGAGAGCATCTGAGAGTGTGCGCAGGGGGTGTAGTAGACTGAGCCGCGCAGACGCTCGCGCGCGGCGACGACGTCGGCCAGGGTGATGCTGGGTTTGGTTGAACTCACTGGGTTAGCCATTTTTTCTTCTTCCAGCTTATGGCATTTCTCACCGTCGGCGCCGGAAGCGGTTGGCCAGTTCGAACTCGTCGCGCAGGCCCGGGGTGCGCAGGTTTTCACGCAGGTGAGTCAGGCGCTGTTCGAGCGCGAGCAGTGTGTCGGCGATGGGCTGCGTGTTGGTCATAGCCACGTCGCGCCACATGCTATAGGGACTTGCGCCAAGGCGTGTGGTTTCGCGGAGCGCGCGCGCACCGATGGCGCCAATCTCCGGTGCGTCGCCGAAGGTGTCTTCAAGCAGCGCGGCCAGCGCGGTCGAGAGCATCTGCGGCAGGTGACTGACCCAGGCGCACAGCTCGTCGTGCCGCGCTGCGTCCATATCGAGCGAGCGCGCACCGAAGCAACCTACCCATCCGCGCCACTCCTTTTCGACGGCGGCTGGTTGCTCGGCGACCGGCGTGAAGAGCCACATGGCCCCGTCGAACAGTCCGGACTCGGCCAGCATGGCGCCGCCGGACTCCTTGCCAGCCATCGGATGCCCGGGCAGAAAGACGGCCTTGTGCTCGCCGCCGAAGAGCTTTGTGGCAAGCTCGGTGATCTCGAGTTTGGTGCTGCCAACGTCTGTCACCAGTTGTCCGGAGCCTACGATGGGTGCGAGCGCCTGCATCCAGTCCTTAATGGCGAGCACCGGCATGGCGAGCACAACCACATCAGCCACGCGAGCGATTTCGAGCGTAGTCTCGCGGCTGGCGGCACGACCGTCGATGGCGCCCATCTGCTCGGCCGCAGTCAGTTCGAGCGAGCTGTGGTCCCAGCCGTCGATGCGGCCCACAAACCCCGATGAGCGCAGGGCAAGTCCCACCGATGCGCCAATCAGTCCCGTCCCAATAATGAGAACCCGCTCGATCATGATTCAGGTCGCCTTCCTGGCCAATGCTAGGCTATCGTTCTGCCAACCACCGGCGCCAGCAGACGCAACTGCGCCATCAGCTTCTCCAGTTGTTCAGGATACAGGCTCTGCGCGCCGTCGCTCATGGCCTTCTCCGGGTTGGGATGCATCTCCATCAGCAGGCCGTCGGCCCCGGCGGCGACGGCGGCCAGTGCCATCGGCGGCACCAGGTCGCGGATGCCGACGCCGTGCGACGGGTCGCCCAGCACGGGCAGATGCGTCAGTTTTTTGAGCACTGGAATGGCGGAGACGTCCATGGTGTTGCGCGTGTAGGTCTCAAACGTCCGTACGCCGCGCTCGCAGAGCATCAGGTCGTAGTTGCCGCCGGAGAGGATGTACTCGGCGCTCAGCAGCACCTCTTCGATGGTGGCGGCGATGCCACGCTTCAGCAGACAGGGCTTCCGCACGTGGCCCAGCTCGCGCAGCAGGTTGAAGTTCTGCATGTTGCGCGCGCCGATCTGGAAGCAGTCGATGTAAGGGAGCATCGGCTCGATCTGCGAGATCTCCATCACCTCGGTGATCACCAGCAGGCCCGTTTCATCGGCCACCTCGCGCAGTAGCTTCAGGCCCTCGATGCCCATACCCTGGAAGCTGTAGGGCGAACTGCGCGGCTTGAACGCGCCTCCACGCAGGAACTTCGCACCTGCGGCCTTCACCTTCTTCGCACTGTCCAGAATCTGCGCCCGCGACTCGACCGAGCACGGCCCGGCCATAACCACAACCTCTTCGCCGCCGACCACCACGCCGTTCGGGAAGGTAATCTTCGTGCCCTCGGGCCGGAAGCCGCGTCCCGCCAGTTTGTAGGGTGACGTGATGCGGTAGGCGTCCTGCACGCCAGGCAGTACCTTGAACTCGGTTACGTCAAAGTGAGCAGGCGTGCCGACACCCGCAAGAATCGTCTGCACCGCGCCGGTGGTACGGTGGACGTTGAAGCCAAGCTCCACCATCCGTTCAATGACGTGTTGGATTTGTTCTTCCATTGCATGGTCTTGCATCGCTACGATCATGTTTTCCGTCGCTCTCTTGTGTGTAGCTGAATCGTTCAGTACCTTTTAGCCGCCAGCTTCTAGCTTTTAGCTAAAGGCTGTGGCCCTAGTCTCGTCGCTGCAGTGTCCGCATGACGTCGATGATGCGCTCATAGACGTGCAGCAGTTCGGCATCCGCCAGAGGGCCCGGATTCGCGGCACGAATATGGTCGAAGACCGCCTGCTCGCGGCGCGGCTCGTAGACCGGCAGGTCGGCGGTGCGCTTAAGTTCTCCAATGGCCCGCGCAGCTTCGGCGCGCTGGCTGATGAGCCGCACAATCTGCTCATCCAGCTCGTCAATCTTCTTCCGCCAGTCGGAGATCTCCATCGCCTACCCTCACCGAGCAGCGGCGCGCCAGACGACATCAGCCCCGGCATCGCGCGCTGCGAAATTTTTCTGTACGCACCATGATAAACGGCGGTGCCCAGCCCGTTATCCATAAGCTCGCTCGTCATGCCCGCAACCCCGCGATCATTTGCCCAACCGCAGTCGCAGCCTGCTCGGGCGGAGTCTTCTCGATAAGCGCAACAATCGCGCTGCCGATGACCGCTGCGTCAGCAAACTCGCCCACGGCGCGGACGTGTTCGGCGTTCGAGATGCCAAAACCCACGGCAACCGGCAGCTTCGTGAACTTCTTCAACCTCGCCACCAACTCGGGTGCGTCACCCGCCACCTTCTGCTGCGTGCCGGTAATGCCCACGCGCGAGATGGCGTAAACGAAGCCCCGCGAGACCTCGGCAATCGCCTTCAGCCGCGTATCCGGGCTGGTCGGAGCAGCAAGAAAGACAGGAGCGAGCGAGTTGGCATGCATCGCCTCCAGATATTCACTCGCCTCTTCGACGATCATGTCCGTCAGCAGAACGCCATCCGCGCCCGCCTCAGCCGCACGCTCTGTGAAGGTCCGCATCCCCATTCGCACCACAGGGTTCAAATACGAAAACAGCACCAGCCCAGCCGAAGGCCGCGCCGCACGCAACTCTTTCGCAAGAGCAAGCACATCGACGAGCCGCGTCCCACGAGCCACGGCCCGTTCGCTAGCCCGCTGAATCACCGGGCCGTCTGCAAGCGGATCGCTGAACGGCACACCCAGCTCAATCACGTCCGCACCATGGTCAATTGCCGCCAGTGCAATCTCCCGCGTCGTTGCCAGATCAGGATCACCCGCCGTCAAATATGCAACAATCCCCGGCCTCGTCTTAAACTCAATCGCCATCCATCCCCCTAATCCCTATTCTCTGATCCCTGTATCTTCAGCTCGCGCGCCAGAATCCCCATATCCTTATCGCCGCGCCCTGACAAATTCACCATCAGGACATCCGTCTTCGCCATCGTAGGAGCCAGCCGGATCGCCTCGGCCACTGCGTGGGCGCTTTCCAGCGCAGGCAGAATGCCTTCCGTCCGCGAGAGCGTCACTGTGGCCTTCAGCGCAGCGTCATCCGAGCACGAAACATACGTCGCGCGCCCCGAGTCGTGCAGCATGGCGTGCTCCGGCCCTACGCTCGCGTAATCCAGCCCTGCGCTGACCGAATGCGTCGTCGCCACCTGCCCGTTCTCATCCTGCAACACATAGCTGTATGTCCCCTGTAGCACGCCCGGCACGCCGCCATCGACCTTCTGAAACCGCGCCGCATGTTCACCCAGCTTCGGCCCTCGCCCGCCTGCTTCCACACCAATCAACTGCACATTCTTATCGCCAAGAAACTCATAGAACGCGCCAATGGCATTCGAGCCGCCGCCCACGCACGCGACAATCGCCGTCGGCAGCTTGCCCTCCTGCTCCAGAATCTGACGCTTCGCCTCGCGGCTGATGACGCGATGAAAGTCCCGCACCATCGTCGGGTAAGGATGCGCACCAAGCGCCGAGCCGAGGATGTAGTAGGTGGTGCGAACATTCGTCACCCAGTCGCGCATCGCCTCGTTGATGGCGTCCTTCAGCGTAGCCGACCCGGCCCCGACACCGCGCACCTCCGCACCCAGCAGGCGCATGCGGTAGACATTCAGCTCCTGCCGCCGCATGTCCTCCTCGCCCATGTAGATGACGCACTCCATGCCCAGCAGCGCGCAGACGGTGGCCGTGGCGACGCCGTGCTGCCCCGCGCCCGTCTCGGCGATGATGCGGTGCTTGCCCATGCGCCGCGCCAGCAACCCCTGGCCGAGCGCGTTGTTAATCTTGTGCGCGCCGGTGTGCAGCAAGTCCTCGCGCTTCAGACAGATCTTCGCGCCGCCGCACTGCTCCGTCAGCCGCTTGGCGAAGTAGAGCGGGGTCGGCCGTCCGCAATAGTTCTTGAGCAGATCGTCCAGCTCCGCCTGAAACGCCGCGTCATCCTTAGCAGCGTTGTAAGCCGCCTCTAGTTCCTCAAGCGCCGCCATCAGCGTCTCAGGCACATACCGTCCGCCGTAAGCTCCAAACCGCCCCGCAACCGCATTCTCCATCGCAATAGCATTCATCGCATCACCGTTCCTGTTCCCTGCACGAAAAAGCCGCAACCCAGTCAGGTCGCGGCTCGTGTGGATATCGATTTCGTCTGAAATCTACAGCAATCTCTCAGATGAACCTACTCCGCCGATGCCGCTACCGTGCGCCAGTAGCGGAAAGTAAAGGAAAATCGGCTGGAGAAGATGACCATCTTGTCTTCCAAGATACACGGTAGCCTGGCATTCGGCAACCGAATTCAAGGATGAAGCTATTCGGCGGCCGGCGATGCAGTGGGTTGCTTGTCATCGTCCTGGTCCGGCAACAGCACCTTTTCCGTGCCTTTCGGTATCCGGAACCGGCCATCGGTGAAATACGCGATGGCCAGTCCTGCCGTCAGTTGCGGATTCAGAATGGCCAGCGGCACGACATACTTCTTCGACTTCACCACCGACTCGACCACACCGCGAATCGGATGGCTGCGCGGAATCGTGCCCGGCACCTGAGGGATGATGAAGGTTGAAAAATCCAGTCCCGGGTGGCGATGCGCATATTTTGTGAGTGACCGCGCCACCTGCTTAGGCGTCGTGATGCCGAGATCGACCAGAAAGTTTCGCCGCACGGCGTGGGGATAGTAGACGTTGATCAGGTTGCGCGAGAAGTCGGCGCAGTTGCGGTAAACGAGGTTGAAGCCGGCCACGTTGCGGCGGTCGTTGAAGAGTGCGATGAATCGCTCGTCTTGTTCGCGTGTGGTCTCGATCTGGAAGCCATAGATCTTGCGGTCATACGAGGCGCCCACAAGCTGGATCCAGTCGCCCGGGGGCGGTTCGCCGTGGGCCTCGGCGGTGGTTGTGTTGGGCACAATGTCGAGCAGATGCTCGCGCCGGTACTGGTCGCGCAGGCTGGTCTCAAGCGCCAGGTCTGCCGTGGCGGGAATGTCTTCGACGTGATCGACAGCGTAAAGGTAAGGCACCAGCGGAATCGCAATCCAGTCATAGCCGCCAACCTTGTGATAGCGGCTGATGACCACGCCGTCTTCATTGGGCGCGCAGAGACGCAGCCGCACCGGCGTTTCGGCGCATACACGATCCAGATACACCGCCGCGTGACCGGTGGGATTGAAGCTGCCAAAGTTGCCGAAGGGTTCCTCCATCAGCAGTGCAGCATCGGCCCACGCGCGTGAGCCCGTGGTCGCAAGGCCAGCAAGTAACGGCACCATCACCAGCAGCCGCAAAGCTCTCATTGAAAACCACATACATCTATTTAGATGCAATCCGGCAGAAATGTTTCGCTTCCAGGTGCGGGTTTTGAGCGAACGAAAGGCGGAATCCTTCGCCTTCGGATTCGCTCAGCGTGCGGAATAGAACTGCAAAAGCCGGTGGTTGAAGTGCGTTCTCTCCCCCTTCACAGTCAAACTGCGAAGGACGGAGCACCCGAACATCTGTGGCCGATGAAGAAATCGGAGAGCCAATCTGTGACGGTAATCGGCGCTACCGGTGAAGCTCGGTGTTAGGTTTTTCCATTGCGCGTAACGCCAAGCTCGATACCCGTCGGCGTCCGGATGCCCCACGCCATGCGTGGCGTGTTGTGCGCGAGCCCTATGCGCCCGTCGGGGCCGAGCAGGATGATGCCGCCGTGTCCGCCGAGCCGGTCGAAGAGATAGGCAATCGCGGCGTGGGCGGCCTCGTCGGGACTGGCCCCTGCGGCGACGCGGTCCACGGCCCATTTGCCCAGCACCAGCTTCATGATCGGCTCGCCCCAGCCGGTGAGCGAGACGGCGGCGGAGCGGTTGTCGGCGTAGCAGCCGCAGCCGATCAGCGACGAGTCGCCGACGCGTCCTGGTGCCTTGTTCAGCGTGCCGCCGGTGCTCGTGCCCGCTGCAAGATTCCCGTGCGCATCGAGCGCGACTGCACCGACGGTGTCGTGCGAAGCGTGGTCAGAGGCGTGCGGACCGGAAAAGGTAGTGTCTCCGTGGCCTGCGCGCTCGGCTGCCTGAGCCTTTTCGAGCCGTTCCAGCTCGCGCGGTATGACGAGATCGGAGTTGTTGCAAAGCGCCATGCCGCGCTGCTCGGCAAACTGCTCCGCGCCCTGACCGACAAAGTAGACGTGCGGGCTTCGGTCGAGCACCAGCCGCGCGGCGTGGATAGGATTGCGCAGCCGCTCGACGCAGGCTACGCCGCCAGTGCGTAGATTCTCGCCGTTCATCAACAGCGCATCCATCTGCACGCGGCCATCGGAGGTGAGGAACGAACCGCGCCCCGCGTCGAAGGTCTCGTCGTCTTCCATGACGGCGACGGCGGCCTCGACCGCATCAACGGCGCTGCCGTCTTTTTCAAGTATCGAATAGCCCGCTGCCAGCGCATTGGCAATGCCCGCTTCGTGCGCGGCAACAGCATCGTCGGGCATCGCCCAGGCGCCGCCATGAATCAGGAGTGTAGGAACAGTCTTCATCCGCTCCAGAGTTTACCGGAGCGAGCCGGACTGCTCCAGCGCGGCGTGTTTGCGCCGCTCAGTTTCGAGGTAGGTGTGGCGGATGCGATGCACGACGGTGAGGGTCGAAAACACAGCCAACACCCAGAGCGCGGGACCCATTACGCCCCAGCGGTTGCACAGCGCGCCAAGGATGACGCAGACGATGCGCTCGGGCCGCTCCATGAAGCCGACCTTGCAGGTGCCGATCAGTGCCTCAGCGCGTGCGCGGGTGTAGCTCACCATGACGCAGGCGGTCATGACGAAGGCCACCAGGCCGACGTAGAACAGGCGGTTGCCGCGTGCGTAGAAGATCATCAGGCCGAAGAAGATGGCCACGTCGGAGTAGCGGTCCATCACCGAGTCGAAGAATGCGCCGAAGACCGAGACCTGGTTGGTGGCGCGCGCCACGCGGCCGTCCACCATGTCGAAGATGCCCGCGCCGATGATAATCAGCCCAGCGTAGAGGAACATCCGGTTGGCGTTCGAGACGCGCGCAAAGCCGAAGAAACACGCGGCGACGATGTTGATAACGAGCCCGATGAAAGTCAGCACGTTCGGCGAGATGCGAGTCAGCGCAAGACCGTTGACGATCTTCTGCAGCAACCACCCACTGCCTTTACCGAATGCGCGTGTCCAGGTCAAAACCAGCCCTCAGGGGCGCCGAGCCCCGCGTTCCCTTTTACCAGATATGTTGCCGGCGTTTGCGTTGCTGCGCATTGCCTACGCAGGAAATCTACTCCGGAGAGTCGTGAATCGTCACGAGCTTCAGGATCTCAAGCTCGCGGTTGCCGTTGGGCGTCACCACAGTAGCGGTGTCGCCGACCTTCTTGCCGAGGATCGCGCGACCAATCGGCGAAGTGGTCGAGATCAACCCCTTCGAGACGTCCGACTCTTCGCTTGTCACCAACTGGTACTTCAACTCCTCGTCCTTGCTCGAATCGAAGACCGTGACGGTCGAGCCGAAACCCACCTTATCTGCCGGGATATTGACCAGGTTGACCATCGCCAGCTCACCCATGCGCTTCTTCAACTGACCCAGCCGGGCGTTCACGAAAACCTGGCGCTGTTTGGCCATGTGATACTCGGCGTTCTCGCTCAGGTCGCCCAGAGCGACGGCCTTTTTGATCTCGGCCGGCAATTCGGTGGTCAGCTCGTATTCAAGTGCCTTGATCTCTTCTGCGAGCCGCTTCATTACCTGTTCGGGCATGGAACCTTCCATGGCACTGCCGCCCGCGTTCACACGGCCGTTCCCAGTGCATTGAGGTGAAAACAACATTATACGATGCAAAGCCGCCGATGGGAGGCTCCCAGCGGTCGTTCTGCCCGCTAAACGCCTTTCGTTGCACCCACTTCGCCGGCGTGCTGCCGCTGGTGCCGACGGGCGTCGAGAAACGATTGCAGAATCAGCACCGCCGCTACCTGGTCGATGATGCCTTTTCGCCCTTGGACGGCGTGGCCGGCCTCGTCCAGATGCCGGTGCGCCTCGGCGGTCGTCAGCCGCTCGTCCCACAGGTGGACGGTGAGGCCGAATTCGGCGCGCAGCTCCTCGGCAAACGCCTCGGACTTGGCCGCCTGCGGACTGCGGTCGCCGGACATATAGAGCGGCAGTCCCACGACGGCCTCTCGGACCCCATGCTTGCGTAACATGCGGCCCAGCCACTTGAAGTCGGCTTTGCGGTTGGTGCGGTGCAGAGTGAAGAGAGGCTGCGCTGTTTGGCCGAGAGGGTCGGAGAGCGCCAGCCCAATCCGCCGGTCGCCCACGTCGAACCCCATCACTCGCGGAGGTGCGTCCTGCTCCTGCTCTCGCTCCATCCTTCGAGTCTACCCCGCCGCATCCTCTGTGAAATCGTCTAAAGTACCGATGGAGGCATGTGCGTTTTGAAGTTTCTCGGGACTCTGCTCGTTCTTGTTCTCATCCTTGCAGGCGCTGCCGCATGGGTCGTCCGCACACCCTACGGCCCCTCGCAGGAAACCTTTGTCGAGATTGCGCCGCACACCGGGACTGCTGCGGTTGCGGCACAGCTTGAGCTCGCGGGCGTGATCCGCAGTCGGTACGGCTTTGACCTGCTGCGCCCTCTGCTCGGCGGTCGTCTCCAGGCCGGTGAGTATCGCTTCGACCACCCCGTGTCCATGACGGAGGTCTACCGCCGCATCGCGCGCGGCGACATCTACACCCGTGCTCTGACCATCCCCGAGGGCTACAACATCTTCGACATTGCCCAAGCGGTTCAGGACCAAGGCTTCGGCACCCGCGATGCCTTTCTCTCCGCCGAGCGCCAGCACACTGAGTTGATAGCGCAATGGCTGCCCAAAGACGCGCCGCATCCCGCCTCGCTCGAAGGCTACCTCTTCCCCGACACCTACTACTTTCCGCGCAAAGCCACCCCGCTACAGATCCTGACGGCCATGGTGCGGCGCTTTCATCAGGTCTCAGCACGGCTCAGCATGACCGGCGACGTCAACCGGACGGTCATCATGGCGTCGCTGATCGAAAAAGAAGTCAGCCAGCCCGAGGAGCGCCCGCTGGTCGCAGGCGTCTTCGTCAACCGGCTCGCCAAAGGGATGCCGCTAGCCACCGACCCCACGGTCATCTATGCGGCGCTGCTTCAGGACCGCTGGCGCGGGACCATCTATGCGAGCGATCTCGCGTCGCCCTCGCCCTACAACACCTATAAACACACCGGCCTGCCGCCGGGGCCCATCTGCAACCCGGGCATCGCCTCGCTGCGAGCAGCCTTGTCTCCCGCGCAGACCGACTATCTCTACTTCGTCAGCGACGCCGCAGGCCACAGCCGTTTCTCCGCCAGCCTCAAGGAACACGCCCAGCAGGTCGAAGCCTACCGTCAGGCAGCGAAGCATTAAGGAACCGCTGATTAAGTCTCCGATTTTTGCCCCGTCATTCTGAGCGCAGCAGCCTGCCCTGAGCGAAGTCGAATGGGAAGAATCCCTGTATTTCTTTTCTGCGCCGATTCATTCCGCGGTCCTCCGATGCTTAATCAGAGCTTCCCGACGCTGCGGAAGTTCCGGCGAAGGGTTGACCGTCCGGCCTATAATTGCCTATGGTTCCCGTAAATTCAGCCTCTTCGGGGGTTGGCTCGATGTCGCGTTCGGAGAAGGGACCAAATTCGTCTGCCCAGCCTGACCCGGGCGTCCCGGATGAGGTACAACCTGCGACAGCAGGAGGCAATACGTCATTGAGCGCCAATGACTTAGAGGTGGATGTAATCCCCTCGGCGGCCTCGCATCTGCAAGGACTTTCAGCGACCGACGTCAAGGTCATCGACGACAAATTTGAGCGCGTACTCGAAACGGTCCATGAAAACCGGCCCGGGGACGACCTCGAAATCATTCGCAAGGCGTGGGAGTTCTGCCTGGAGAAGCACGAGGGGCAGAAGCGCGCCTCGGGCGAGCCGTATGTGATTCATCCGCTCGAAGTGGCGCAGGTGCTGGCCGAGCTGAAGATGGACTCAACCGCAATCGCCTCGGGTCTGCTGCATGATGCCGTCGAAGACACGGACGTGACCTCGGCGGAGATTGCCAAACGGTTCAACGAGCAGGTGGCGCACATCGTCGAGGGCGTCACCAAGCTCGACAAGATCAAGTTCGCCAACCGCGAGGACCATCAGGCGGAGAACATCCGCAAGATGCTGCTGGCCATGGTGACGGACGTGCGTGTGGTCATCATCAAGCTGGCCGACCGCCTGCACAACATGCGCACGCTCGAGCACCTGAAGCCTGAGAAGCAACAGAAGATTGCGAAGGAGACGCTCGATGTCTACGCTCCACTGGCGCACAGACTGGGCATGGGCAAGCTGCGCGGCGAGTTGGAAGACCTGGCCTTCCGCTATACCGACCCGTATGGGTACGAGCGCGTCTCGACCGAGGTAGGCAAGCTGCGCGGTGCAGGCGAAGAGTTTCTCGAAAAGATCGTCAGGCAGCTTGAGGCCAAGCTGAAGGAGCACCACATTCAGGGGCGCGTGGAGTGGCGCATCAAGCGGCTCTATTCCATCCAGCAGAAGCTGAATGACCAGAAGATCCCCGTCGATCAGGTGTACGACCTGCTCGCCGTGCGCGTGATCGTCCAGACGGTGCAGGACTGCTACGCGCTGCTGGGGCTCCTGCACTCGACGTGGCGGCCGGTTCCGGGGCGCATCAAGGACTTCATCGCCATGCCGCGGCCGAATCTCTACCAGTCGCTGCATACGACGCTGATCGCCGAAGGAGGGCACCAGTTCGAGGTGCAGATTCGCACCGAAGACATGCACCGCGTCGCCGAGGAGGGTATCGCTGCGCACTGGAAGTACAAGGCGGACGACAACGTCAGCGCCAAGGACGAGCAGCGGCTGGCGTGGGTCAGGCAGTTGATGGAGTGGCAGCGGGAGATGTCGGACCCGAACGAGTTTATGTCCACCCTCAAGATCGACCTGTACCCGGAGGAGGTCTACACCTTCACGCCGAAGGGCAAGGTTGTGGTGCTGCCTAAGGACGCGAGCCCTGTCGATTTCGCTTACGCCATCCACACCCAGGTGGGAGACACAACCGTTGGGGCGAAGGTGAATGGGCGCATCGTCCCGCTGCGCACTCGGCTGCGCAACGGCGACATCGTCGAGATTGTGACGCAGGCTGGGCACGCTCCCAGCCGCGACTGGTTGAGCTTCGTCAAAAGCTCGCGCGCGCGCAACAAGATCAAGCACTGGCTGAACGAACACCAACGCGAGCGCGCCATCGAGATTGGCCGCAAGCTGCTCGAACGTGAGGCGCGCAAGTATAAGCTCTCACTCACAAAGTTCACCGAGGCAGATTATGTCCGCGTGGCCGGCGAGTATGGTCTGGGCACGCAGATGGAATTGCTCTCCGGCGTGGGCTTCGGCAAGCTCTCGGCACGGCAGGTGTTGAACAAACTCGAACCAGGTTCGACAATGGCCGCAGAACCTGCCGCACCCGAGGCGGGCGTTGCGAACACGCTGGGGCAGATGTCGGAGGCGGTGAAGCGCGTCTTCTTCGGTAAAGGCTCCGAATCGCTCCAGGTCGAGGGCAAGGACGACCTGCTGGTCTACCGCGCGCGCTGTTGCAATCCAATTCGTGGCGAGGAGATTATCGGCTACGTGACGCGCGGTAAGGGCGTCGCTGTTCACGCTCGAAGCTGTCCGAACGTGCAGAATCTGCTCTATGAATCTGACCGGCGGATTCAGGTGGAGTGGGCACCGTCGCATAGCGAGCCGGGCGCAGTGAAGCAGCAGACGTATCCGGTGAAGCTGACTGTGCTCTGCGACGACCGCACCGGAATGCTGAAGGAGTTTACGGCAATCATCTCCGACGACGGCACCAACATCCGCAGCGTGGACACGCGGACTATTGAAGACGGGCAGGTTGCGGTGGACTTCGTGGTCGAGACGGTGGACCTCAGGCACCTGAACCGGCTGGTGGAGCGTCTCCGGCGTGTCTCCGGCGTGCGCGAGGTGCAGCGCGTCCAGAAGATATAGAAAAATCAGCTAAACCAAAGCAGCCGTCAGTCCACGTTCATGCTGGCATCCACATCGAGCACGAGCGAGTCGCCCTGCACCAGCATGGAGTGCATCTTGAGCGAGTTAAGCGTGACGCGGTAGCCGGTGGTTTCAGCCGAGCGCGTGAGAAGCTGGCGAGCAAGGTCGGCGGCATTCACCTTCATCTGCGCAGGCAGCTTGCCGCTGAGGAAGGGGACGAGCAGAAAGTTCAGCTCGCGCGACTCGCTGAGCCGCTCAATGCGTGCGTCGCGGAAGCCAATCGATTCGCCCTCGCCCTCGGGAACGAGCGAGACGTCGGCGTTGGTCGAAAGCGAGAGCCCGACGCAGGCCCCCATCACCGATGCGCCCATCCGCGACCGCGTGTGGACGTGGACGACGATGCGGTCACCCGCGAAAGTAACGTGCGGCGAGTCGGCGTAGACGTAGCAGCTTGAGTGCGGGTTGCCGCGCAGGTAGTAGCGCCCTTCGGGGCCGTTGAAGAGCTGCGCGCGCAGCGTGCGCTCCAGCGCGTTGGCCGAGACCTTAACCTCGATCGCGCGGGCGCTCATCGCGGCTGTCGAAAAGAGCGCGACAGCAAGCAGTAGGCGGACAAAGATGCGTTGCATGATGAGTTTAAGCATAATGGCTGCGGGCTGAGGGCAACTCATCACACGTGCGGAAGGATGGCAACTGGCCGACCAGATTTCAGGGGTCGTCTACACTTGCACCATGGACATAGCACAGCTCACAGAAGACTTTGCCATCCCGGGAGTGCTGGCATTCAATGAGGCGCCTGGGGGCCTTATCTACGCGGCGATTACGTCGCGGGCAGCTACGGCCACGATTTATCTGCAAGGGGCGCATGTGGCGGCATGGCAGCCTGCAGAGCAGAAACCCGCCATCTTTCTCAGCCGAAAGAGCGAGTTAGCTCCGGGCAAGGCGATTCGCGGCGGTGTGCCGATTTCGTTCCCCTGGTTTGCGACGCGGCACGACGGCAGGCCCGGTCCTTCACACGGCTTTGCGCGCATCGAACCGTGGACGCTGGCCTTTGCCGCACTCGCAGACGAAGAGCTTCACCTGACCTTCACACTTGGCCCCACGGCGCTGGGCCGTGAGCTTGGCTTTGACAGATTCCGTCTGGCATACCGCGTGACAGTTGGCCGCACGCTGACGATGCAGTTGACGGTGGTCAACGATGCGGCCTCGCCGCTCGTGTTTGAAGAGGCGCTTCACACCTACTTCGCCGTGGGCGATGCGCACGAGACGGAGATCGCGGGGCTTGACGGCGCGACCTATCTGGACAAGACGGACAGCTTCAAGCCGAAGGCGCAGCATGGCCTGGTGACGTTCTCCGGAGCGACCGATCGCATGTACGAAAATACTGCCGCTGCCTGCACGATCGACGACAAGGCAGGCAGGCGGCGAATCACCGTAGAGAAATCAGGCTCGAACACCACAGTGGTGTGGAACCCTTGGCAGGAAGGCGCAGCACGGCTCGCGGACCTGGAGGCGAACGAGTGGCACGAGTTCGTCTGCTGCGAGACGGCAAATGCCGGGGTGAATGCCGTCACACTTGCCGCGGGTGCAAGCCACACCATGCAGGCGCGTATCTCGGTGGAGGCAACATAAGTCAGAACAAAACAAGCGCGGCAGACTTCGGTCGCCGCGCTTGTTTTACAAAACCTTTTATCGGTCTTTCTTTATCCGATGTCTTCGCTCCAGTTCTCCAGATAAGCCTTGAAGTCCGACATGAACTTGCCCGCGTCGGCGCCGTCGATGATGCGGTGGTCGAAGCCGAGCGTGAATCGCTGGATGGAGCGGATGGCGATGGAGTCGCTGCCGTCCTTATCGGTGAGGACGACGGCCTCTTTGTTCAGGCCGCCGATGCCGAGAATGGCCGACTGCGGCTGGTTGATAATGGGCATGCCGAACTGCTCGCCGAAGATGCCGGAGTTGGTCAGCGTGAAGGTGCCGCCGGAGATCTCGTCGGGCGCGAGCTTCTTGCCGCGGGCGCGATCGGCGATGTCCACAATGGCGCGCGTGATGCCAAGGAAGTTCTTCTCCTCCGCCTGCTTGATGACCGGCACGATGAGGCCCCAGTCCAGCGCAACTGCGATGCCGACGTTGATGTTCTTGTTGTAGCGGATCGCCGTGCCCTCAATCGATCCGTTGACGATGGGATGTTTGCGCAAAGCTGCGATGGCCGCGCGGGTGATGAAGGGCATGTAGGTCAGCTTGACGCCGTTGCGCTGCTCATACTTCGCCTTCTCTTTTTCGCGGAGCCGGACGATGCGCGTCATGTCCACCTTAAAGACTGTGTGGACGTGCGGGCTGGTGTGCTTCGACTCGACCATGCGCTCGGCAATGATGACGCGCATCTTCGACATCTGAACCAACTCGCCGGGCAGAGGCTGCGCGGGCGCGGCAGGCTTTGCGGCAGGCGCAACCGCAACAGCAGCCGGAGCAACCGCAGGCGCTGCTGATGGCTTTGCGCCGCCTTCGAGATGGCCCAGGATGTCGGCCTTGGTGATGCGGCCCGAAGCCCCGGTGCCTGCAACCGCACCGAGATCGACATTGTTCTCCTTGGCAATCTTGCGCACCAGCGGCGAAGAGCGC
Source organism: Edaphobacter sp. (assembly GCF_035763405.1). Lineage (NCBI taxonomy): Bacteria > Pseudomonadati > Acidobacteriota > Terriglobia > Terriglobales > Acidobacteriaceae > Edaphobacter > Edaphobacter sp. Next base: position 8,102 of record NZ_DASUBE010000131.1, on the reverse strand, counting down.
AGGCGTTCGCCTTCGGTGCGTGCAGGAGCAGCAGCAGCGACAGGCGCCGGAGCGGCGGCAGGGGCAGCAACCACAGGGGCCGGAGCCGCGGCAGGTTTGGCCGCGCCTCCCCCGATGACTGCGACCACCGTGTTGATTGTGACCGTTGCACCTTCGGGAACCTTGATCTCGGTAAGTGTGCCGGCGACGGGCGAAGGTATTTCCGCGTCCACCTTGTCGGTCGAAATTTCAAAGATAGGCTCGTCGCGCTGAACGCTGTCGCCCACCTTCTTGAGCCACTTGGTAATCGTGCCTTCGGTGATGGACTCGCCCATCTGCGGCATTAGCACGTCGGTGCCGGGACCAGCAGCAGGAGCAGGTTTAGCTTTCTCCGGCACGACGGGAGCAGTCGAAGCCTCGGTCTTTGCAGGTGCAGAAGCGGCAGGTGCAGGAGCGGCAGGTGCAGGAGCCGCGGCAGCCGAGTCTGCGCCATCGATCACGGCCACGACCGTATTGATCTGCACCGTGGTGCCTTCGGCGATCTTGATCTCCTTGAGCGTGCCCGCAACGGGCGAGGGAATCTCGGCGTCCACCTTGTCGGTCGAGATTTCAAAGAGCGGCTCGTCGCGCTGCACGCTGTCGCCGGGCTTCTTGAGCCACTTGGTGATGGTACCTTCGGTGATGGATTCGCCCATCTGGGGCATGACTATGTCGGTCGGCATGAAAGTTCCTTCTCCAGTTCTGTTCGGGCGCGCAGATCAGGCAATCCGCACATGGCGGGCCACTGCGCAATCGGGACATATACGTATCGGATTATACGGCGGCAAGCCCGCTGCCTGCCTGTTACGGGCGGTAAGCGAACGCCGTGAAACGACTCGATACGGATCTGCGCGAATAGCACCAATCCGTGGTCGTATCGGTGCTATCGGTGTAGGCCGGTGTTAAGTTTTTCGGCAGACGCGGCGAGCAACTCGTCCACCGAGCCCCGCCACAGCATCTGCCGTCCAAATACTCGCCCGAAGTGGCGCGCCGTCGCGTGCATCGCGGCGTCCATCGTAGGCGCGTGTCCGGGTGCGGCTTCGAGTTCGAGGCTCGTCACGGGCTTGTCCGCGATGCCGCACGGCACAATCCATTGGAAGTCACGCAGGTCCGTCGTCACATTCAGCGCAAAGCCATGCGAGGTGACGCCCGCCGAGACATGCACGCCGATGGCGGCGATCTTCTTCTCCGGAACACTGCCGCCGGCCAGCGTCCACACGCCTGTCAGTCCGCAGATGCGCTGCGCCATCACGCCAAACTCGCCGCAGACGCGGATCAGCGTGTCCTCGATCATGCGCACGTAATCGACCGGGCCCAGATGAGGCCCCTTCTTGCCGGGCCACTCGCCGCGCAGGTCGAGGATGGGGTAGCCCACAAGCTGCCCCGGCCCGTGGTACGTCACATCGCCCCCGCGGTTGATCTCGTGCAGTTCGATGCCGCGCGCGGCGAGAAATTCATCGGAAGCAAGCACGTTGGAACGATGAGCATTGCGCCCCAGCGTCAGCACAGGAGGATGCTCAACAAGCAGCAGCGCATCTCCGATAACGCCGGCCTTGCGCGCGGCGACGACGCGCTGCTGGATGGCAAGGCCCTCAGCATATGGAACACGCCCAAGATGGAGAAGATTCAAATGCATCAAGGCTTAGCCAGAGCGCCATTCTTGACCGCTGCGGTCGATTGCCGGACGATCAGTTCGGTCGAGACCCTGTATTCAACGCCGTGGTCCACACCTTTGTGACTGGCGTTATAGAGTGCGGTGAAGGCGCGGGAGGCAATTTCAGCGCGCGGCACATGAACGGTGCTCAGAGGTGGATAGAGGAAGCTGCTTAGTTCAATGTCGTCGAAGCCGACAACGGAGATGTCCTCGGGTACGCGCAGGCCCGCCTCGTGGACCGCGCCCATGACGCCGATTGCGGAGAGGTCATTCGAGGCCAGTACGGCCGTCGGTGGGTTGGGCAGCTTCAGCAGCTTCTCGGTCGCGGCCTTGCCTCCGTCGATGTGGTGGTCCCCAGTGACGATGTACTCCGGGCCAATCTTGATGCCGCGCTTTTTGAGCGAACGGAGAAAAGCGTCGGTGCGTGTCTTTGCTGAAGGCAGCGACTGCGGTCCGCTAACGAAGGCGATCCTGCGGTGTCCCAGAGACACCAAATGGTCAATCGCCAACTCAATGCCGCCGTCATAGTCGATGAAGATGTTGCTGGTCATGCGTCCCACCTTGCCCGTGTCCAGAAAGACGATGGGAATGCCGCGCTTGTTCAGCAACTGGACCAGCTTCGGGTCCATCTCGGAGGTCATGATGGCGACGCCGTCCACCTTGCGCTCCAGCATTCTGCGGACGCAGACCTGCATCCGCTGCGGCTGATAGTCGGTGTTGGCGATCAGCAGTTCCTGCCCGTGCTCGACCGCAATGCGCTCGAAGCCTTTGGCGATGTCGGGGAAGAACGGGTTGGTGATGTCCGAGATAATCAGCCCGTACATGTGGCTTTTGCCGGAGCCGAGCGTGCGCGCGTGGGAGTTAGGGAAGTAGCCGAGCGTTTTGATGGCCTCGCGCACGCGGCGCTCCGTGCGCGAGGTAACCGGGACCGTTCCGTTGACGACCCGCGATACCGTGGCGGTGGACACGCCGGCCCGTTTTGCAACTTCTCGAATGTTCATCTTTGTGAGCGTCCAGTTTGTTGGTTTACCGCTAGGCGAACGCAGCGGAAACCTGCTGTTGCGAACAGTCTAGCGCATTGCCAACGGCAGCGTAATCGGTTGCAGGAGCGGGCAGAGAAAAGGCCGCCGCCATCAAGGCAGCGGCCCTTCCAGCAGCTATTTACTGGTTCGAGTTGTCCGGGTGGACGATCCGGTAGCTTGCGTTGCCCTGCGACCAGACCAGCAGCAGCAGGTCCTTCCCCGCCGGGCTGGCGTGGACGGAGTTGACGCACGCCTCCGCCGAAGACACGGCATGGCGGTTCACCTCCATGATGACGTCGCCCGCCTGTAGCCCGGCATCCTCCGCCGGACTGCCCGGCTTGACACCTTCGACCACCGCGCCATGCACGCTCGCCGGAATGTTGAACTGCTGCCGCACGTCCGCATTCAGGTCGCCGACCTGGACGCCGATCTTCGCATGTGCGTTGCTATTGCCCTCCGTGCTCGCGGTCTCGGCGCCGCTGGCGTGGAACTCGCCGACCTTTACGTGGACCGTCTGCGGACTGCCATTGCGAATGATGCCGAGTGTGATCGCTGTACCCGGCGTCATTTCGCTGACGGCCACCTGGAGTGCGCTGCCATTCTCCATCGTCTCGCCATTCAGCTCGCGGATGACGTCACCGCTCTTGAGGCCAGCGTCCGCGGCCGGGGAACCGGGTGTCACCTGCGAGACGATCGCACCGGTCGCGTCCTTCAGGTTGAAGAAGCTCGCGTTTGCCGGAGTCACGTCATTCATCGCAATGCCGAGATAGCCGTGGTGGACCGAGCCGGTCTTGATGATCTGCTCTGCAACGGAGTGTGCAAGCTGCGACGGAATCGCAAACCCAGCGCCCGCAAACGAGCCGCTGTTCGAGATGATGAACGTGTTGATGCCGATCAGCTCGCCGTGCGCGTTCACCAGCGGACCGCCCGAGTTGCCGGGGTTGATCGCCGCGTCGGTCTGGATGTATCCGCCAGGCTTGCGCAGGTTGTCTGAATAAGGATTCGGCCGGTTCAGCGCACTGACGATGCCGCGCGTCACCGAGAACTGGAAGTAGCCGAACGGGCTGCCGAAGGCCAGCACCGTCTGGCCGGGCTTCAGCTTGGTCGAATCGCCCCAGGCGATCGTCGGCAGGTCGGTCGCGTCCACCTTGATGACCGCGAGATCGGTCAGCTTGTCCACGCCGACAACCTTGGCGTTCAGCACACGGCGGTCGTGCAGCGTCACTCGCACATTCACCGCGTCGTTGACGACGTGGTCGTTGGTCAGGATGTAACCGTCCGGCGAGATGATGACGCCGCTGCCGATGCCGTGCTCAATCTGCGGCCCCTGCGGAGTCATCTGACCGAAGAAGCCGTTCGGGCCAAAGAACTGCGAAAAGCCCGGAGGCAAATTCTGTCCTTGCTGGTTCTGCATTGCTCCGCGCTCGGGCGTCTCCTTCGACGTCACCGCAACGTTGACTACAGCGGGCGTCACGCGCGCGGCCACCGACTCGACCGCGTGGTCCAGCGCCACCAGCGACGAAACGCTGCTGTCGTCCAGCGGTGCTGCCGAGCTGATGCTCGCCGCGTTGACACCATCGTGGCGGGCAATCAGTGTGCCCACCAGAACCAGCGCAGCCGCCAGCCCAGTCAGGCCACCAATCCGCGCCACCCTACCGACTAATTGATTAGTTGACTCTTTCATAATAAGCACCTCTTCTTCTGAGAATGGAACGAACTAAAGTTGAAGGAGCAGCCAGCCGTCAAAGGTCGGCACGGCCGCATACGCCGGGCGAGCACCGCGCTCCTCCGGCACAGAGAACACCATCTTTGAAACCCTCGTCGTCCCGTTCGGACCGGACGAACTCCACGAAGTCATCACGACCCACTGCTCGACGCGTGGATGCGCGGGTTGAATCTTTTTGACCTGCCGCAACGCGGGCTGCGGAGACCGTGTGCGCTGTCGATGCACCACCGGAACGATCGTTGAAGCGGACGTAGTGGCAGCCACTGGAATGGTGGCCTTGAGCAGCGTCTCATGCGCCCCAGCGGATGCGGTCGCTGGCATCGCAGCCATGACCGGGCGATACATCGCGGGCTGTGCAACCGCCTCCGTAAGGGACGGCGACGATGGAGCCGCGAACGACACCAGCCGTGGGCATCGAGCAAGCTCGGTCGCGCTGCCCAGCAGGGCAACGGCCATCACACCCAGCATGACGCGAGACTGTGCGCGGCCCATACCCGGGCTTCCGCGCAGAATGCTGTGGACACGGTGGCCAAGTTCAGACCGCCGCTCCCACGCGCCCAGCGAAAGGGCCGCTGCCCGCCGCTCGATCCTCTGTTCGGCCAGATTGGCCAGGCAGCGCGCATACGCCTTCGGCGCGCGGGTCATGCGCAGCACATCGTCGTCACAGGCCAGCTCGCGCTCGAAGCACAGCCGCCGCTCGATCCACACCAGCGCGGGATTGAGCGGAAACAGCACCAGCCCGATCTTCTGCGCCAGATTGATCCAGTCGTCGCGCCGCCGCAGATGCCCCAGCTCGTGGAGCACAATCTGTTCCAGCTCAGGAGTAGTCAATGCCTCAAAGAGTTCTTCTGGAACCAGAATGCGCGGCGAGAAGAAGCCGATCACGCTCGGGCGATCCACATCGCACGAGGTGCAAAGCTCCGCGCCACGTAAGCCCTCAACGGCAAGCGGCAAAGCATCAGGCGCAACCGGAGTGGCGCGCTTCCAGATGGCGCGCAGCCGCAGTCCGCTCACAATCAACCTGCCCGCGCGCAACAGGGATAGCACCGCCCAAAATCCGGCAATCGCAAAGCTCCATCGAGCATCGACATGAAACATCGCGCCATGTGCCGCCAGCGCCTGCCCAGCTTCTCCGCCGTGCATATGCAGAAAGGGAAGCACCGCCAGCACCGCGAAGACCACTGTCCATACAGCGAATCGCACCGCGGCCGAAGCCTTCGGCGTCATGCGCAGGCACAGCCACGCTCCGGCTGCCAGCACCAGCCCTTGCCAAAGTCCTGCAACAAACGCACCGGCGGCAATCCGCGACGGTCCAGCGGCCAGCTCACCAATCCAATGCATCAGGCTCGCATCCATGACCGTCACACTTCCTCCGGGCGGTCATCCGCCGCACGGTCGATGGCGTCTTTCAGCCGCTTCAGTTCTTCAGGCGTCACCTCGTCGTCGCCCAGCAGCGAGAGCAGCAGCCGCTCGCGCGAGTTGCCGAAGAACCGCCGCATCATGTTCCGTACCTCGGAGCGTTCCGCCTCCTGTTCAGCCACGCACGGGCTGTACATAAAGGCGCGGCCTGCCTGACGGTGCCGTACATATCCCTTCTGCTCAAGAATCCGAATTGTAGTCAGCACGGAGTTGTACGCCAGCGTTGCCCCGTCCGGCATCGCCGCCACCAGATCGCCCACGGCCGACTCGCCGCGCTCCCACAGAATCTTCATCAGCCTCAACTCGGCTTCGGTCAGCGTGATGGATCTCTTTGGCGGCATCGTCTCCATCGCAGGCACCTCCCATACAACCCGGGAAGGATGTCCGCTCTCTGAACATTCAGACGGATCAACTAAACGATTAGTTAGCGAGCCAGCCTGAACATTTTTCCACCTGCGCCCGAGCGAGCATAACCAGACGAAAAGCGCAACGACCAAAGACCGCGTCAGGCCGTCCATTCTGCCTGTATACAAGGAGTACCGGAAATAAAACCAGAAGACGAGCCAGTCGTCCAAATCGCCCGATTACCGGAGCAAAGTCAACGATTACCGGTGATTTTTTGATTCAACCGAGCAAATCAATTAAGTATTGGATTAGCATGTCCCAGACACAAGGTTCAGGAACCTGCGCTGGGTGAAATAAAGCTTCGTGAGGTCACACTGCTTTGTTCCCATTCGCCAGATATTCGACGGCTCACCCCGGCGGAACACTCCGGCTGTCTGCCCTCGTTGGCGGCAATGTGCTCGGCAGTCTGGCCCTCGCGGGCACGGCGTACGCCGGATCTCCCACCAACATCTTCGCGCCTGCAGGAACACCGGCCCGCTCCATCTTCAGCCTGTCGATGCTGGTGCTCTCGGTCACGCTGGTCGTCTTTCTGATCGTCGCGAGCCTGCTGCTCTACGCGATCATCCGCTACCGGCACCGCCCCGGCGACTCCGACCGCGAACCGGCCCAGATCTACGGCAGCAACCAGATCGAGCTTGCCTGGACCGTCATTCCCATCCTCATCGTCATCATGCTTTTCCTCACTACCACGCGCGTCATCCTGGGCACCGAACACATTCCCAAGCCCGGCAATGCGCTCGATGTGACCGTCATCGGCCACCAGTTCTGGTGGGAGTATCGTTATCCCAAATTTGGAGTCGTCACGGCCAACGAGCTGCATGTGCCGGTCAGCGACCCGGCCAACATGACGCCCACCTATCTCAACATGACCTCGGCCGACACCGACCACAGCTTCTGGGTGCCGCGTCTTGCAGGCAAGATGGATCTGATTCCGAACCGCATCAACGTCATGTGGATTGACCCCGAGCAGCCCGGCCTCTACCTGGGCCAGTGCGCGCAGTACTGCGGCGTGCAACATGCCAAGATGCTCCTGCGCGTCTACGCCGACTCGCCCGCCGACTTCGCCAAATGGATCGAGCACCAGAAGCAGCCTGCCAACGAAGACTTTACCGGCAACCCTGCTGCGGCTGAAGGCAAGCAGGTCTTCATGCATAACGCCTGCATCAACTGCCACACCATCTCGGGAACAGTGGCGACGGGACGCTTCGGCCCCGACCTGACGCACTTTGCCAGCCGCGACACGCTTGCCTCGGGCGCTGTGCCCAATACGCCAGAGAACCTGCGTCGATGGATCGACGATCCCAGCACCATTAAACCCGGCGCGATGATGCCGTCCATGCATCTGAACCAGCACGACCTCGACCTCATCACGGCTTATCTCATCACGCTTCACTAACCCGCTCAGGAAAGAAACGCGTCATGTCACCCGCAACCCGCGTCATGGAAGCAGTCGATGAGACCCAGGCCATCAAACGCCCGGCGTTCGAGGTCATCTACGACTGGGTCACGACCGTCGATCACAAAAAGATCGGCATCATGTACATCGCCTCGGCGATCCTGTTCCTGATCATCGGCGGCGTCGAAGCCATCCTGATGCGGATCCAGCTTGCGATCCCCAACAACCATTTCGTCTCGCCTGAGGTCTTCAACCAGCTCTTCACCATGCACGGCACCACCATGATCTTCTTCATGGCGATGCCGATTCTGTTCGGCTTCGGCAACTACCTCGTCCCGCTGATGATCGGCGCGCGCGATATGGCCTTCCCGCGCTTGAATGCTTTTGGTTACTGGATCGTCCTCTTCGGCGGTCTGTTCCTGAGCTCCAGCTTCCTCTTCGGCGCTCCGCCGAACGCGGGCT
>NZ_DASUBE010000130.1:0-6902 GCF_035763405.1 Edaphobacter sp. | reverse complement strand
GGCGGCGATTCTTTGGTGAGGCGTAGATGCGCTCGCGTGTGCTCCACCATCGGAGATGGATTCTGCGGTGCGGGCGATGATGCTTGCGGTGTAAGAGCTTTCGCTGCCGGGGGAGATTGCGCAAATTGCATCAACGGCGCGAGTGAAAGTCCAAGACAGATGATCGAACGAGAGGAAATTATGCGAGACAGGCTACGCATAGATATTGAGTATCGCTGTCTCCATTTGGAAGGATTGAGACCCGCACCTTTGGTCTGCCCGATATTTTGAACCCGTTGGATTGTTGTAGCGAGATCAATTCGCACAAGCCCGTCTCCCAGATTCAACAGGTTCGTTTTCAGCTATTGCAGCAATGTTCCCTCTTCGGGCAGGGTTTTGGCTTCATCGGGTGGGATGACTACGGCGGCGGCTACTTTGTCGTCGGACTCGAGGTTGAGGAGCTTGACGCCCTGGGTGCTGCGGCCGGCGGCGCGGATCGAATTGGTATCGATGCGGATGATCTTGCCGAACTGGCTGATGGCCATCAGCTCGCTGGTGTCGTCGACGAGTTGGATGCTTGAGACCTTGCCGGTCTTGGGCGTGGTCTTCATATTGATGACGCCCGAGCCGCCGCGTGACTGGAGGCGGTACTCGTCCACGTCGGTGCGCTTGCCGAAGCCGTTTTCAGAGACCGAGAGGATAAGGCATGGGGTGATGTCCTTGCCCTCCGCCTTGAGTTCCTGCTGGCGCTTCTTGCGGGCCTCTTCGGACGGCGTGACGGCGAGGCCGACGACGTAGTCCTGCTTGCGGAGCGTGATGCCTTTGACGCCGAAGGCAGGGCGGCCCATCGAGCGGACATCGTTCTCGTCAAAGCGGATGGCCTGGCCCTCGTGCGTGGCGAGGAAGACGACCTGGTGGCCGTCGGTGACGCGGACGCCGATCAGCTCGTCGTCCTTGTCGACGCCGATGGCGATGATGCCGCGCGACATGACGTTCGAGAAGTCGGTAAGCGGGGTCTTCTTGACTGTGCCGTTTTTGGTGCTGAAGAAGATGTATTTGCCGGCTTCGTTCAGGTCGCGGATACCGAGGATGGTGACGATCTTTTCGCCGGGCTGGAGGGCGATGAGCGAGGCCATCGCCTTGCCCTTGCCTGCGGCGCCGACGTCGGGAATCTCGTAGATTTTGAGCCAGTAGACGCGCCCGGTGTTGGTAAAGCAGAGCAGGAAGGCGTGCGTCGATTCGACAATAAGCTGGGCGACGAAATCTTCGTCGCGCGTCTTCATGCCGAGACGGCCCGTGCCTCCGCGGCGCTGCTGGCGGTAGGTGGAGATGGGCGTGCGCTTGAGGTAGCCGGTGTTGGAGATGGTGACGGCGACCTGCTCGTCGGCGATGAGGTCTTCGAGCTGGAGTTCGGCGGTCTCGTCGACGATCTGGGTGCGGCGGGCGTCGCCGTACTTGTCGCGGACCTCTTCAAGCTCCTTGATGATGACGCGGCGCAGCTTCTTCTCGCTGGCGAGGATGGACTCGAACTCGGTGATGTTGTCGCGGACTTCGGCGAGCTCCTTGAGCAGCTCGTCGATGGAGAGCTGGGTGAGGCGATAGAGTTGCAGTTCGAGGATCGCATCGACCTGGCGGTAGCTAAGGATGAGCGTGCCGGTCGTCGAGAACGTCATGTCGACGTTGTACTTCTTCGGATCGAGCGTGACGCCTTTCAGTTCGGTGCCGCGCAGGTTGATCTTCTTGCCGGAAAAGTACTGGAAGAGGTTTTCGCGGGCTTCGACACGGCTGCCCGACTGGCGAATGGTCTTGATGACGTTGTCGAGGTGGTCGAGCGCGATCTGGTAGCCGAGCAGGATGTGCTCGCGGTCGCGTGCTTTGCCGAGCAGGAAGGCGGTGCGGCGGCGGACGACCTCGATGCGGTGATCGAGGAAGGCGCGGATGGCTGCGTCGAGCGGAAGCTCTTTTGGCTGTCCGTTGTGGACGGCCAGGAAGATCATCGAGAAGGACTCCTGCATCTGGGTGTGCTTGTGGAGTTGGTTGAGGACGATCTGGTGCTCGGCTCCGCGCTTGAGGCCGATGACGATGCGCATGCCGTCGCGGTCGCTCTCGTCGCGGAACTCGTCGCGGGCGATGTCGGTGATGACGCCTTCGTTGACGAGGTCGGCGATGCGCTCGATGAGCTTGGCTTTGTTGACCTGGTAGGGGATCTCGGTGACGATGATGGCCTGGCGTCCGCCGGAGATGTTCTCGATCGAGCACTTGGCACGCATGATGAAGCGGCCGCGGCCGGTCTTGTACGTCTGGGCGATGTTGCTCTTGCCGAAGATGTAGCCGCCGGTGGGAAAGTCCGGGCCTTTGACGTGTTCGAGGACGAGTTCGAGGTCGGAGCGCGTTTCGCCTTTTTCTTTCGAGATGAGCGCGATGGCTGCGTTGACGACTTCGGTCAGGTTGTGCGGCGGAATGTTGGTCGCCATGCCGACGGCGATGCCGCCTGAGCCGTTGACGATCAGGTTCGGGATGCGTGCGGGGAGGACGGTGGGTTCGAGGGTAGACTCGTCGTAGTTGGGAGTGAAGTCTACGGTGTCGGAGTCGATGTCGGCGAGCATCTCGCCGGCGATGCGGGTGAGGCGCGCTTCGGTGTAACGCATCGCGGCGGGTGGGTCGCCGTCGACCGAGCCGAAGTTGCCCTGTCCGTCGACGAGCGGGTAGCGCAGGCTGAAGGGCTGCGCGAGACGGACCATGGTGTCGTAGATGGCGGCGTCGCCGTGAGGGTGGAAGTTACCCATGACGTGACCGACGACCTTGGAGGCTTTGGTGTGCTTCTTGTTGAACTGGAGACCCATCTCCTGCATGCCGTAGAGGACGCGGCGGTGGACGGGCTTGAGGCCGTCGCGGACGTCGGGCAGGGCGCGTCCGATGATGACGGACATGGAGTAGTCGAGATACGACCGGCGCATCTCCTCCTCGACGTTGATCGAGAGCATGAAGGCGGCACCCCGGCCGTGGACCGAGCCGTTGGGGTTGTCTGGATTTTCAGGGTTCAGGGGGAGTTGCGGGTTCTGTTCGTCTGCCATGTCGGTGTGTCTCTATTATAGAGGGTTTTGACGGGCGACTGGGGATGCTGACGAGGCTTCTCTCGCAGGCCCCCCCCGGGGTATCTCATACCCAAATTCCTTTGAACATTGGACTTAGATAGGGGGTATCCCCCCTGGGGGTACTAAATGATTAACACCGGTGGGAGGTCTTCAGGACGACGGCACATGAGCCGGATATTCTCTCTCTTCTTATTTTACTGGAGCGGGTGAAACTGGCCCGCCAGGTTGGGCGTGCCGGTAATTCGCTTTAATTGAATGGCCTACGCGGTGGATGCAAGCGAGAGGGGCTTGACGTGGCTATTTGCCGGGTTTTGACGAGAAGAATTTTCGTGGCAGCTTTTAGCCTTTCGGATGAATGACTTAGGTTGACCAGACCAATCGAGGACTGATTTTGTCGTATATTTTTGTTGATATAGGACTGTTCATGTCGTATATTCGGGGAGTTGGATGATTCTAAAGAAGGTCTGATTAAATCCGTGAAGATTCCCTCAGGGGCTCAAGAGGGTGCTGAAAAAGTCGTTGGCGAAGAGAAAGGAGTACCTCAGCGGCTAAAGCCGCGCTGATTTTGCGGTACTTGCGGCACGGCTGAAGCCGTGCCCTTAAGCAAAACGGACTTTTTCAGTACCCTCTAAAGCCCCATCGCATTGAGGGACGTGATGGCGTGGTTGAAGCCACGCCCCTTCAAAGCGAAGACTTAATCAGAGGTTCCCTAAAGAGGTTTCTTTGAGGTTGAGACGTTTTGGTGCCGGTCGGACGCTTCTCTGGGGCGAGGACTTTGGCACCGCGAACAGAATGCGGGGATTGTTCCCATTCGGCTTCGCTCAGGGCAGGCTGCTGCGCTCAGAATGACGGCGTATTGCAGCCCCCCAAAACCGGACAGATAGCACCCTAAACCGGAAAGGTAAACGATAGCGGCTGCGGACTTCGGGTTCGGCGGTCAATAGGATTTCTGCGCTTTTTTTCAAGGAGAGAGTGAAGTAGATGAAGCATGGACGGCAGAGCAGGAAGCGGGCGAAGTTTGGCAAGGCGCGTGGATGGGTTGCTGTGGGGACGCTGGCGGCATACGCGGCGATGGGCGGATCGCGTGTGGCGCGGGCCGCGGAGAAGGTTGACCCGAGCGGGGCCGGTGCGCCGGGCGCGACGCTGCCGCTGAAGCGGTTCAACATTGCTGCGGGGCCGCTGGATGCGGCGCTTGCGAACTACGAGAAGACGACCGGGTTGAAGGTGAAGGTGACGCTTCCTGCCGGGACGCTGGCCGGATTTACGACGCTGGGTGTTGCGGGACTCTACCGTGAGGATGAGGCGCTGCGGCTGCTGCTGGATGGCACCGGCCTGAGCTTCCGCATGGAAGATGGTTCGACGATGGTGGTGGGAGTGGAGGCGCGGGACACGGTTTCGGTGACGGCGGCGGCGCGGAACGATGTGGCGATGACGAAGTTTACCCAGCCGCTGCTGGACACGCCGCAGAGCGTGAGCGTGGTGCCGACGTTTGTGACAAAGGCGGAAGGGGTTTCGACGCTGCGCGACACGCTGCGGAACGTGCCGGGCATCAGCCTGGCGGCGGGTGAGAGCGGCGCGCAGGGCGACAACCTGACGATTCGCGGCTTTACGGCGCGGAACGATATTTTTCTGGACGGTATCCGCGACTTTGGCAGCTACTACCGCGACTCCTTTAATTACGAGCAGGTGGAGGCGCTGGAAGGCCCGGCGGGTGTTGAGTTCGGGCGCGGATCGACGGGCGGCGTGATCAATCAGGAGAGCAAGGCGCCGACGATGGACCGCTTCGCCCACGTGGGGGCGCAGTTCGGCACAGACCAGACGCGGCGGGTGACGGTGGACTTGAATGCTCCGCTGGGCGATACGCTGGGCGGCGCGGCCGCGCGGTTGAATGTGATGGCGCAGCAGGGCGGCGTGGCCGGGCGCGACGTGGCGGAGGTGCGGCGGTTTGGTATTGCGCCTTCGATCTCGATTGGCATGGAGACGCCGACGCGCGCGACGGTGAGCTACCTGCATCTTTCAGAAGACGACACTCCTGATTACGGACTGCCGTGGCTGAACCATGCGCTGGTGCAGGGTGTGGACCGGCACAGCTACTTTGGGTTTGCCGATAACAACTACCTGAAGACGAACGATGACATTCTGACGCTGAGGGTGTCGCATGATTTTTCGTCGGACGTGACGCTGCATACGATTGCGCGGGCGGCGAACTATCCGAGGCAGGCGCAGATTACGGAGCCGCAGCTCTGCTCGAATGCGAAGGAGAGCGTTCGGGTGGGCGGGTTCGTCTCGTCGCTGCCGACCCTGGCATACAACCCGGCGGTGGCGTGTCCTTATACGGACACGACGCCTGCGAGCGCGATCACGACGGTGAATCGGAACCAGATTCAGGTGAAGAGCGTGGAGGGCGATCTGTGGGACCAGACGGAGGTCGTCGCCCACTTCCGCGCACTCCGGTTGAGACACACGCTGGTGGCTGGCGTGGAGGGTGGGCAGGAGATCTCGAACCCCGTCCGGACGAGTTACACGATCAACAAAATTAATTCGGTTGCGCCGACTACGCTGCTTGGTCCGGATGAGGATGGGCCGTTCAGCGGGACGGGATATGTCTCGTCGATTGTGCATACGAAGTCGGAGAGCGTGGGGCTGTACTTTGTGGACACGATCAAGCTGGGTCGGTTGTTTGAGGCGAGCGGCGGCGTAAGGTGGGACCGGTTCGATACGCGGTTCAGCCTGTACCAGCCGAAGCCTCCGGCGGGCGGCACGGTTTCGGCTCCGATTGGGCCGATCTCGCAGGTGGTGGCCGAGCCTTCGTATCGCGCGGCGCTGGTGTATAAGCCTTCGGCGCGCGGGAGTGTGTACTTCGATTACGGCACGAGCTTCAACCCTTCGGCGGAGTCGCTCTCGCTGAGTGTGAGCACGTCGATTCTGCCGCCGGAGGAGAACCAGACGTATGAGGCGGGGACGAAATGGAACTTCCTGAATGAACACCTGATGCTGGATGGCGCATTCTTTCGCACAGAGAAGGACAATGCGCGCGAGACGGACCCGACGAACTCGAACAACATTGTTCTGGCGGGCAACCAGTTGGTGAAGGGCGTGCAGATGAGCGTGGTAGGGCGGATGCCGGAGGGGATGGATATTGTCGCGGGCTATGCGTATCTGGATAGCGCGGTGATCTTCTCGAAGTTTTTCCCGACGGCGGTTGGGTTTCCGCTGGCGAATGTGCCGAAGCAGACGTTCAATCTGTTTGTGACGCACAGGCTGCCGCTGCGGCTGAATGCGGGACTGGGCGGCAACTATGTGGCCGCGAGGACGGCGAGTTCGACGGTGCCGTTTGTGCCGACGGCTTATGGTCCGGCGCAGACGTTTGCTCCGGGGACGGCTCCGTGTGGCGCGACGGCGACGAAGTGCTACGAGGTGCTGGCGACGGCGATGAAACAGGTTCCGGGATACTGGGTCTTCAACGCGATGCTGCGGCGGCCTGTGACCGACAGGCTGGAGTTGCAGGCGAATGTCTACAACCTGATGAACAGGTTTTATATTGATCTGCCGCATCCCAGCCATCTGGTGCCGGGGCCCGGCGTGAGTGCGCTGGTTGGAGTGAATTTCAAGTTTTAGTGCCGGCGGTTGATGAGTCGGGCCTTCAGCCCTCTGGCTTTAAGGAAGGTCTGATTAAGTCCGCGAAGATTCCCTCAGGGGCTAAAGAGGGTGCTGAAAAAGTCATTGGCGAAGAGAAAGGCGTACCTCAGCGGCTAAAGCCGCGCTGATTTTGCGGTACTTGCGGCACGGCTGAAGCCGTGCCCTTAAGCAAAACGGACTTCTTCAGCA
>NZ_DASUBE010000129.1:0-12502 GCF_035763405.1 Edaphobacter sp. | reverse complement strand
CGACCGGGGCCACATCCTCATCGGCACGACCCGCGCAGTTCCGCACCAGGCCACGTCTGGAGGAAACGCCATGCAACTCATCCGCAAAAGTAAACATGAAGATGGTCAGGCATTAATCATCACCGTCCTGTGCATGACCTGCCTGCTGGGCTTCACCGCACTCGCCACCGACGTCGGCGTCTTGTTACATGAAAAAAGGCTCACTCAGACTGCGGCCGACGCAGCGGCCATGGCGGGCGAATCACAACTCTCCAACTCTGCAAACATCACGTCCGCAGGGAAGGCTGCGTCTGCGCTGAATGGCATGGCGGACGGTGTGAACGGGGCCTCAGTCACAATTAATTGGGGGCCCGCAACTGGCCCGCACGCGGGCAACAAAAGCTACGTTGAGGCCATCGTCACTCAATCCCAGCCAACGATCTTCATGAGGTTGTTCAATCTGAGTTCCATGACAGTGGGCTCCCGGGCAGTCGCCGCCTATGGCAAAACGCAATCCTGCATCTACACGCTCAACACAGGCGGGCCGGACTTGAGCATCGTCGGAAATGCCAATATCACCGTGCAGACCTGTGGGATTGTTGACTACGGTCAAAATACCAGCGGAAAGACCGCCGCTCTTTACCTTCAAGGCAGTGCAACGCTCAATGCTCAGTCAATCGGCATCGCAGGCGGCTATGCAACCACCGGGAACGTGAGCCTGACGCCTTCAACTCCGGTGACAGGCATCCCGAATACTGGCGATCCGCTCGCCAATACGCCGATGCCGCCTCTCCCTCCGACGGGTTGCACCGCCACTCCCAGCTTCGGCACCCAGGGTACTCTTGAACTTTCCTCAGGGTGCTACAACGGCATCTCCATCGGCAGTGGACAGACCGTGAACCTGGATCCAGGCATTTATTACATTAATGGTCCGTTGGCTCTCCAGGCCGGAGCGACGCTGAATGGAACCGGGGTCACGATTGTGCTGTTAGGCGCAACGAACATGACAGGTACCCCAAGTCTCGACCTCTCGGCGCCAACTTCCGGAGCTTATGACGGCCTTCTGTTCTATGAGCCGCCATCCAACACAGCCCCGATGAACCTGATCGGCACCCCCGGTTCAACCCTTGAAGGTACCGTCTATGCCCCGAACGCTGCTGTGAACCTACAGGGAAACGCCGGTGCAACCATCTCACTGAATTTCGTGGTCAATACGTTGTCGCTGATTGGCAATGCAACCCTTACAGACTATGACCAGGTTAATCCCTCCAACATTCTCTCGTCGGTAAGGCTGGTGGAGTAGCCATGAACAGAGCGGGCAAATCAAACGGATGTAGCACCGTGGCAGCCAATCCTGCCGTGCGCCGGCCGGTTATGCCTCGCGGAGAAAATGGGCAGGCATTCGTGGAACTTGCCCTTGTGCTGCCCATGTTAACGCTCATCGTTCTTGGCATTGTTGAGTTCGGTCGCCTCGCCTATGCTGCTATCGAGGTCTCCAATGCCGCCCGAGCTGGCGTGGCATACGCCGCTCAGAGCGTTGTCTTTGCCTCCAATGGCCCAGGCATTACGCAGGCTGCGAAAGCAGATGGGCAGGATGGTGTCGTCGTCAAAGTGCTCAACGTTCAGAGTCCGGCAACTCTCACGTGCTACTGCGAAGACTCCACGGGGAACATAACCCAGCTCTCCAGTTGCACTGTCACCAACACCAACCCAGCCGCCTGTTCTGTCCCCCCCAACCGCGTTCTCGTAGACGTGCAGGTGAACACCTCAGCAAATGTAGACACCTTGTTTCATTTTCCGGGAATACCGAACACGCTTACCTTCACCGGACAGGCAACCATGAGGGTGGGTCAATAATGCTTTCCGCCGCAACAATCCGCCAACGATCTCTACGGGAGCCTTTCGCCAGCCTGAGGCCTGCCGTAAAAGATGAGGCGGGTGCAACCCTGGTTGAAACTGCATTGTCCCTCGTCGTCCTGCTTACTCTTCTCTTCGGCATTATGGAGTTCGGACTCGCGCTCTATTCGTATCACTTCATCTCCGAAGCTGCGCGAGAAGGCACCCGCTATGCGATCGTGCGTGGTGCTTCGTTTACCACGGACTGCACTGCGCCTACCGCTGCAATCTGCACCGCGCAAGGGGGCAACAATACCGGTGACATTGCTACCTATGTCCAGAACCTCGGTTTCCCCGGGATTGACCCCAGCAAAATGACCGTCAACTCAACATGGTTCACCAACACAGGTGCCGCTTGTGGAACATCCGATTCCTGTAAGCAACCCGGGAATAGCGTACAGGTAACAGTGCAATATGCATTCCCCTTCGCTATTCCTTTCGTCCCTGCCAATACATTCAACATGTCCAGCAGCTCCGTGATGGTCATCTCGAACTGACAATTCTGCTTCCACCACCAAGTCCCCACCTCACCAAGAACGCACGCCATCTCGACCGAAGGCGGCGCTCATTGCTGCCGCAGTCGAGAGCCCCCCAGGCCAGCCGCCAAAGCCCTATAGCTTTCTTGTTGTCATTCCCGAAGGGAATCTGCGTGTAGTTTTTGCATTCGCTTTTCTTGTTGTCATTCCCGAAGGGAATCTGCGTTTCGCATCGGCCCACGCCGGACTACACCTCAGACGGAAATGCCCCAAACGTGCGCAATCACCCCTCCAATCCACAGCCCACTCTTGACGCACCCTGTAAAATAGAACATAGAAGCGGTGGAACTCTTCGACAGCCAGACAGCCAAAAATCAACACGGATAACCCGTGTGTTTGAAGGACTTTGAGCGCCTTCATGCCCGAGTTTCCTGAGGTTTTCAGCGTTTGGCCCGGAACGTGCGCCGAGGTCCGAACCTAAGTCCTTTGTTCGAAGGACTTTGCACAAAAATAGGGGGGAGGGGGTACCCTAGTCCGCCTCGTTCGGAATGATCAGCAGCACCTCAACCTCGGTCGCCTGACCGTTCTGAATCGCAGGCCTGAAGTGCCACTGCTGCAGAGCGTGCAAAAGAAAGTGAGCCTCTGCCAGCCCGTCCGGAAAGACCACCGCGAGATGTTCGAACTCGCCGGTCGTGTTCACGAACCCGTGAACCATAATCGCATCCGAGTTCAGATCCGGATCGATGCTCGGCCGAAGAATGTCGAAGGGCCACGGAGCGTCCAGCTTCGCCACGCTGCCTCCGGCCGCCGCGTCCTGCGAGCGCGGAATCGAGTACTGAAGGATCCAGTTTTTCGACGCCCCCACATGCAGATAGACCGTGTAAGCCAGCCGCCCACTCCAGATCCCCACCGTCTCCGGATAGTCCTCCGAGATAGACGCTCCCACCACCACTACCCCGAACTTTCCCTCGCGCGGCAGCGTGACGTGAGCGACCGTATAACCTCCATTCGCCGCCGTGCCCAGCGCGCCGCCTGCTCCAAGCCCCGCGCCTCCGCCCGCACCACCCGTCCCGTTGTTCACTCCGCCTTGCCCGCCCGGCCCGCCCGCAGTAGCGACACCATTGCCCGCACCCGCTCCCGGCCCGCTCCCCGGCCCAGTCCCGCTCTGAGGCTTGGTCCCCGAACCTCTCCCTACCTGAGCCACTCCGCCCTGCTGCCCCGGAGCGAGCGGCCCCTGAAACACCGTTGGAGAGACCTCATTCACCGGAGGCAGAGCAATCGTCCCCTGCTGCAACTGAACATCGGAGAGCGACACCGCACTCGTCGGAACCACCTGCATCGCCGCCCTGGAAGCAGTCATCGGAATGCGCGCCGCAGCAGGAGCAGCCGCCGCAACAGTGACAGGCGACGTGTTGCTCGGAGGCGGAAGCGGAGTCTTCGCCGGAGTCGGCGTCGGAGCGATGCGAACATCAGCCAGCCTCTGCGCCAGGTTCGGAGGAGCCAGTGAAGGAACGACGGCGATCGTCGCCACAGTCTGCTGCGGCAGCGTGACGATCTTCTTCACGGTGATGTTGTGAGCCTGCCAAACCATGACCTGAGGAACTGCAACCTGAGGAAGCGTGAGATTGTCCGGCGCGTCCGGCTGGATGATCGTCTGCATCGCCTTCTTCAGCTTCGAGAGATCAGCCGGAACATGCGGAGCCGCCGCCTGACCGGGACTTCCGCTCGATGCCATCGCACGCAGAGGTGCAGGCTCGCCGGCTTTTGGAACCTGCCGCTCGACATACTGCAACAGCGGTTTCGCCGGTTGCAGTTCCATGATGCGAACCTCGTACCGCCGCGGCGTAGCCTTGCGCTCCACAGGACGCGGAGGCCGTACCCACATGATTGCAATGAACAGGCAGCCATGCGCCAGAATGGACACGAGCGCAGGCGAAGGACCTCTCGCCGGCGGTGGCGAGGGTTCCGTGAACAGACCGATCATGCCGGAAGCATTCATGGCAGGAATCGAGCAGGGAAGAGAAGAGACACTGCTCCCCGACCCGGACTGTTCTTCAAGACAGCAATTTCCTCGCCAACCGAGCAGCCTGTAACTCGCTGCTAAATTGGTGTACCGCTTAGTTAACCGTGTCTTGCGAGCTACATTGAGTGCGCGGGTGGATACACGTGTTCACACCTGGCTCCCGCGACGCGGGCTAAACCCCTGATTCTCCGAGAAAACGACGGTCTTCTCTTTGGCACAGGAATTGCCATCTGTACCGAGTGAGCGGAGCTGGCCGAACCCGGCCCCGGGGGAACGCTGCATGAACCGACGAATCTTCATCATTCTGTTAAGCGCCTTCATTATCGCTGTCGCATGCAGTTACGCCGTTTACAAACTGGTTGGCCACCGCATCGCAGGCACACGCCAGGTGACGACGAGGGTGGTCGCCGCTGCCGCAGACATCAAGCTCGGCAGCATTCTGAAAGACTCTGACCTATCCACCATCGAGATCACCGGCACGCTGCCTAAAGGTGTCATCCTCAAAAAGCAGGACGCCATCGGCCGCGGCGTCCTCTCCAATCTCTACGCAGGCGAGCCCATCTTCGACAATCGTCTGGCAATGCCCGGTTCCGGCGGCGGTCTCGCAGCTACGATTCCACAGGGAATGCGCGCCGCAGCCGTAAAGGTGAATGATGTTGTCGGCGTCGCAGGCTTCGTCACTCCGGGAATGAGGGTCGATGTTCTGATCTCGGGCAACCCTCCGGGTGCCAGTAACAATTCGTCGCAGGGCGCGCTGTCGAAGACGATCCTCCAGAACATTCAGGTGCTTTCGGCCGGCACGGACATCCAGCGCGACTCGGAAGGGAAGCCGCAGCAGGTCCAGGTCGTCAACCTGCTCGTCAGCCCGGAGCAGGCTGAGCTGCTCACCCTTGCCAGCACCGAGGCGCGCATCCAGCTTGTGCTACGCAATCCTCTGGACACGCAGATTGCCACGCCTCCCGTCACGGCAACGGCCCAGCTCTATACCGGAGCGACCTCGATGCCTGCTGTCAAACCCGCAGTGGTCCATCGCGCCGCGCCCAAGGCTCCGGCTTCCCGTGTTTATGTGGTTGAAGTTCTGAACGGTTCGAAGCGGACGGAACAAAAATTTGCATCTGGCGAGGAAAAACAGTGAAAGCGCACAGCCGGAGTTCTCTCGTTTATTTAATCGCCTTCTCTTTGGCAATGTGCCTGACAGGATCACTTCAGGCCCAGGCGTCCGCCGCTGCTGCGGGCCGCGACTCCACCAACGAGTTGTCCGTCGATATGGGGAAGTCGGCGTTGGTGGACTTCGACCAGCCGGTGACGCGAGTGGCGATTGGCTCGGGAGACATAGCAGAGGCCACGGCCGTGAGCCCGACCGAGGTGATGGTCAACGGCAAGACCGCTGGTTCCACCACGCTGATTGTCTGGGAGCAGGGAGGCGGGCGTCAGTTCTTCAACGTCTCCGTCCACCCCAGCCGCTTCGTCTCTGAAGACCATGTTTCCGACCTGCGTCGCGAGATGCGAGCCGCGCTGCCCGGCCAGAATGTGAATGTCTCGATGGTCAATAATCTGGTCTTCCTGCGCGGAACGGTCAAAGACCTCACCAGCTCTGATCGCGCAGTTGAGATTGGCTCGACTGCGGGCAAGGTCGTCAATCTGCTGTACGTCGATGTTCCAACCGGTCCTCGGCAAATTTTGCTGAAGGTGCGCTTTGCCAGCGTGGACCGCAGCCTGGCCAATCAGCTTGGCCTGAACTTCTTCAGCACGGGGGCAACCAACACCATTGGCACGGTCTCGACTGGCCAGTTCTCGCCGCCTACCGTATCTGTGCCGAGTGGTTCTCAATCTGCTCTTGCAACGATCAGCGATGAACTGAACCTCTTCTTCTTCCGCCCTGACCTCAACCTGGGCGCGACCATCAAGGCGCTGGTGAACAGCGGTGTCGCGCAGGTACTTGCGGAGCCGAATGTTCTGGCTGAGAACGGAAAGCAGGCCAGCTTTCTGGCCGGGGGTGAATATCCCTACCCGATTGTGCAGGGAGTTACGGGCGGTGGCGCGGGTGCGGTCACGCTCCAGTTCAAGGAGTACGGTGTACGTTTGAACTTCATCCCGACGATCATGCCGGATGGGAACATCCGTTTGCAGGTTTCTCCAGAGGTGAGCGCGCTGGACTTTGCCCACGCCATCACGATCTCGGGCTTTACCGTGCCCGCCATTACGGTGCGGCGAGTCAACACCGAGGTTGAGTTGCGCCCCGGCCAGAGCTTTGCGATTGGCGGCCTGCTGGACAACGAGGAGACCCAGACCTTCGAGAAACTGCCTTTCGTCGGCGACATTCCTGTCATTGGCAAATTCTTCCAGTCGATCTCGAAGAACCGTACCAATACCGAGCTGCTGGTCTTCATCACTCCGGAAATTGTCGAGCCTATCAAGGCCGGCGAGCCGTTGCCTGCGCTGAGCTATCCGGAGAAGTTCCTTCCGCCGAACTCGAAGATACCCATGCATCAGCCTGACGGGACAGCTCAAAACGGCCCTGCGGCCAGTGTGGCCGCGACGCCTTCAGAGCAGCAAAAGCAGTCTGTCCCTGTCGAGGAGTTAATCAAGAGCATGGAGCCGGAGAAGCCCCTGACGGACACTGGCGGCTACGGCGGCAGCGTCGGCGGCGGCTCGACCGGAGGCATGTCCACTTCGGGTTCTCGATAGCAGGTAGCGAGGGTCCTGATCGGCGCGATCTGGTCAAGAAGGCCGAGCGTGCGAATCAACACGGCGGATGAAACCAATGAGTCTTATGAATTGGATCGCCAGCGTCTTTTCAGGCGACACGCAAACAAAGCCAATCGCCCGATTCAAGATTGCAAATCTTACCCGCGAGACGGTCCTTGCAGACACTGCTGAGGTCGCCGACCACGGCGCGGCGCGCAATAAGGGCCTGCTGGGGCGCGATGCTCTTCCGGTTGGCGGGGGCTTGTGGATCGTTCCCTGCGAAGCCGTCCACACCTTCGGCATGAGGTTCCCCATCGACCTTGTGTACATTGACCGCAATAAGATCGTGAAAAAGGTAAGGAGCGGTGTTCCCGCCTGGCGAGTCTCAGGATGTCTTTCGGCGCACTCCATCATTGAGCTGCCTTCGGGCGTCGTTCTTGCCTCTCGGACGCAGCCCGGAGACAACCTGGCGTTCACTCCTCAGGAGATACCGCCAATCCGGGAATAGAGCCGCAAGTGTGCGAAATGAGGGGTGGATGTAGCACCTTTCTGCGCATGTAAACGTTGTGCTACCTCTGGGGCAGGCGTGTATACGCCAGTTAACAGAGCAGTGGGAACGAAACGAGCAAGCCATTCATTCCTAAGGGCATAGCGATTGCGTGAGAGTGGCTATTCACTTGCCATAGATAAGGACAAACCAGCCCGAGGCTGGATCTATGTCACACCTTATGGGAGATGGACTCACATGAAAGACACACTGCTGAAGCTTTCCGTAAAACTTCAGATCCTGCTCGATGAAAAAGGCCAGGATTTGATCGAGTACGCGCTGGTGGTCGCTTTGATCGCCTTCGCCGCCACGGCTGGTATGGGTACGCTTGCCACCGACATCAATACTGCATTTTCGAAGATCGGCACGGCGCTGACCACGGCCACGAGCGCGACCTAGTCTGCTGTGTTGTTGAGAAGACCGGAGCCACATCCGGCCTCTATTGAAGTGCAACTTATGGGGAGACACGCCTGTTGGCTTCCGCTCACGGTGCGCTCCCCTCATTTCTTCCTCACAGCAAGGCGAGGGTAGTCCGATGATCGATGGAAAGCGCGTGGCAGTGGTCATGCCCGCCTATAACGCTGAACGTACACTGGAGCAGACGGTCAGGGAGCTCCCTGACTCGGTAGACATTAAGATCCTCGTGGACGACTCCAGCAAAGACAATACGGCGGAGCTTTCGGAAAAGCTTGGTGTACAGACGTTCATTCACGATTCGAATTATGGTTACGGGCGCAATCAGCAGACTTGCTACCGCGAGGCTCTTGCCGCCGGCGCGGACATCGTTGTGATGGTGCATCCCGACTACCAGTACACGCCCCTGCTTGTTTCTGCGATGGCAGGCATGGTAGCGAGCGGCGTGTATGACGTGGTGCTGGCGTCGCGCATCCTGGGAGGTGGCGCGCTGAAAGGCGGGATGCCGCTGTACAAATACATTGCCAACCGCGCGCTGACGGCGTTCCAGAATCTGTTTCTGGGGGTTAAGCTTTCCGAGTATCACACCGGTTTCCGCGCCTTTTCGCGCGATGTGCTCCAGACGCTGCCGCTGTTGGAAAACTCGGACGACTTCGTCTTCGACAACCAGATGGTCGCGCAGTCGGTGATGTTTGGCTTTTGCATCGGAGAGATCTCGTGCCCGACGAAGTACTTTAAGGAAGCCTCGTCGATCAACTTCAGCCGCAGCGTAAAGTATGGGCTGGGCGTGCTGAAGACAACTGCAGGATTCGTGATGCACAAGGCTGGGATGGTAAGGTCGCCGCTCTACGATACGACTGGAAGGAAAGTGTCGCTTAAGTATTACTCGCAGCTTACCCACAGGCCGTAGGCCTCCAGTCCGGCGTAGCGTGTAATTCAGGAAAGGCAACTGTCAGGACATGGTGCAGCCCCCGGCCACGCATAGCGGCATTTCAATCATGTACATTGAGGGCGGCCTTACCGTGATTGCGGTGGCCGTCGCATTTTGTCTGCCACGGATTGGCTCAGCGTGGTTCTCGCGCGTGGAGAACGCATTTTCTCGTCTGGCGCGCCGCAAGGGCCTCTCGGTTCTTGTTGTAGGCCTGACGGGTCTCCTGCTGCGGCTCGCTATTCTTCCTCTGTGTCCTGTGCCGCATCCATTCTCGCCTGATGGGCACAGCTTCATGCTTGCGGCCGATACGTTTGCGTCGGGCAGGCTGACCAACCCGACGCCGGCACTATGGACGCATTTTGAAGCCATCCACGTGACAATGACGCCGACGTATCAGTCGATGTACTTTCCTGCGCAAGGGCTGGTGATGGCCGCCGGAAAGGTGCTGACGGGAGAGCCGTGGTTTGGCCTGCTTGCGGTGACGGCGTTGATGAGCGCCGCCATCTGCTGGATGCTTCAGGCGTGGCTTCCTCCATCGTGGGCGCTCCTGGGCGGGCTGCTGGCAGTACTGCGTATCGGGATGTTCAGCTATTGGATCGATTCGTACTCTGGCGCTGGTTCGATTGCTGCCCTTGGCGGTGCGCTGGTGCTTGGCGCGCTGCCGCGATTCATGAAGACCGTGCGGCTGCGTTACGCGCTGCTGATGGCGGTTGGCTTCGTGATACTGGGTATCTGCCGTCCTTTGGATGGAGTGCTTCTGGGCATTCCGGTATTCATTGCTCTTGCACGGTGGGCGCTGATCGGAAAAGGTCGCCCAACTGCCACACTCCTCTTTCGCAGGACCGCGCTTCCGTTGGCGCTGGTCGTCTGCGGAGCAGCATGGATGGGGTACTACAACTACCGCGCCTTTGGCAGTCCAACCACGCTGCCTTACACAATTGATCGCGCGCAGTATGCCATTGCTCCGTATTTCATCTGGCAGCATCGGCGCCCAGACCCTGTCTATCGGCACGCTCTTATGCGCGAGTTCTACTACAAGGCGGAACTGCCCAACTATACGGACATCCACAGCGTAAAGGGCTTCGTTCCGCAAACGGTGCTGAAGATCGGCAGAGGGGTGCTGTTCTTCACGGGCATCGCATTACTCCTTCCGCTGATCATGCTTCGCCGGCTATTTTTCGATCGCCGGATCCGTTTTCTGATCTGGTGTCTTGTTGTTCTGGCGGCAGGGCAAGCGATTCAGATATTTTTGATACCGCATTACCTGGCTGCATTCACCGCGGCTTTTTACGCCATAGGATTGCAGGCCATGCGTCACTTGCGGGTATGGCGTCCTGAAGGGCAGCCAGTTGGCAGAACAATGGTCCGGCTGACAGTTGCCCTCTGCGTCGTTCTGGGCGGGATACGTGTGTTCGCCGAACCGCTCCATCTTCACCTTGCCGTCTGGCCAGCCGCTGGAATCTCGGGATGGGTGGGACCAAGCGGTTTGTCTGGTGCGGAGCGGGTGAAGGTTGCAGAACAACTTGAAAAACTTCCGGGAAAGCAACTGGCGATTGTGAGGTACTCTCCCACACACGACCCGCGCGTTACATGGGTCTACAACTGCGGCGATCTCAACCGCTGCAAGGTGATCTGGGCATGGGACATGGGCGATGCCGAAAACCAGGAGCTGATCCATCACTACAACGACCGCACCGTGTGGCTGGTCGAGCCGGACACAATACCAGCGACCGTCATCCCATATAAGCCGATAGAGCAACCGGCTGGAACGGTGCGATAAAGAGGTGGTGGAGGCGGCGGGAGTCGGGTTTACTCCCGGCGGTGATTCTAAATAAGTTACTGAGTTTTCAATACGCAAGAAACGCTAAGGACACTGGAAACGCGGTTTCGGAGTGCGTGTGAAGTACACGGGATTTATGCAGGTCTTTATTTCCAGATGTCGCGCCCGAAGATTGAAAACAGCAGGCACATTGTGCCAATTAGAACATTCATCACAATCCCAAACCAAACAACAATTGGCCCGCGAGAGCGCCTGCTTATAGTGGCCAACCCGAGTTCGACCTCACCCTTTTTCACACCCCTCACCGCCATCCAAAAACAGAATGCGGACACCAACAAACAGAGGAATCGGTCAGTCCCGGAGATTTGATCGGTTGTAATCACAAAGATTTCCCTTGGGGAAAAGTGTACCTTGCAATTCCCGGCAACCGTCCTGCCCGATCTTTTGTACCAGCGCGATTGTTAGTGTAGCGCAGCTATCTCTGAGTTCAGATAGCCTCCCCACACCCCAAGCTCGTTGCCATCCATGCCTCTGGCGCCGGCGGCCGGTAGCCTAGCGATGAGTGTGGCCGGATGGTGTTGTAATGAACTCGCCAGCGTTCTGCCAGCACCCTGATTTCCTTCATCGAGTAGAAGATCTCTCCGTTCAGGAACTCATCGCGCAGCTTCGAGTTGAAGCTCTCGCAGTAGCCGTTCTCCCATGGTGATCCGGGTTCGATGTATAGCGTCTTCGTTCCTGCATCGGCTAGCCACTTGCGCAGCCCCCTGGCGACGAACTCCGGCCCGTTGTCGGAACGGAGGTGCTCCGGCACGCCCGCCGTTCACTCAGTCCATGCTCCTGCGCATGGTCCGCCGCACAGCGCCGTCGCTCAGGGTTTAGAAGTTTCCCGACGCGATGTCTTTCAACACCAGGTTATCCAGGCTCAGGTTCGCCACCAGCCGCTTCAGCTTCGTGTTCTCCTGCTCCAGTTCCTTCAGACGACGAGCCTGGTCCACCTGCAGCCCCCCATATTCCTTGCGCCACCGGTAGTACGTCTCCTCGGTGATCTCCACCTCTTTACAGGCCAGCACCGTCGACTTCCCATTGGCCACAGCCACCTCAATCTGCCGCAGCAGGTTCACCACCCGCTCAGGTGTGTGCTTCTTCCCTCGTGCCATCTCAGGCTCCTTTAAGACCAGTTTCTATCAAACCAACTGGTCCGGGCACTCCAACTACCGGGATATCTGTATGGTCCCGGTTCACGCCGCTTCACGCGAGCACCAAGCGGCTGTCGAGATCGCCGGTGCTCCAGGATGGCATCAGCCGGAAACGCTTCAAATCAACCTTCGTGAATATTTATCGCAACCTGAGGCAACTGAACTACAAAGAGGTCGTCACCACCAAACTGTTCTCCGCAAAGCACGATTCGATAACGTTCTTGCAAGCGCGACTGAAGGAGCGTTCAAATTCCACGCGTAGCCTATGGGAAGCGATACACAACCGCCCGCTCGATGCTGGTGTGCCCGGCTGCGAAACGCCAGGCCTGGCCTTGGTCATCTTCGTCTCCACTGAGTCGACGGCCGGGAATCCAGTCACCGTTTGAATAACTGCCTTGCTCTACATAGCCGATCCCGACATTCGGCAGCCCGGACGAGTCTGGCGAAAACTTCACGCGGAAGCCGTTGCCAGCGCCCAGAAATTCGTCGGCGCCCGTTGCGATCACCAGGCCGTAACCTTGACTGACTTGTCCGCCAAAAGAGCGGTCCAGGCTGATATCCAGCTTATAGCC
>NZ_DASUBE010000128.1:0-5832 GCF_035763405.1 Edaphobacter sp. | reverse complement strand
GTGCCCGGTTTTAAGCCGCCCCATTGTAGATTTTTTAGCTCACCCTTGCGCGCAGCTTCTTCAATGTCGCCAAGCCCAAGCTGCGCCCAGACTTCAGAGGTTGCAAAGGGGAGGACGGGATAGAGGAGTGCGGTGATGATGCGGATTGATTCGGCGGCAGTGTAGAGAATACTTCCGCGCTCTCTTCCATTAGTGTCTGACAATTTCCAGGGCGCCTTTCGCGTCAAGAATGCATCGACATTTCCGATGAATTTCCATGCGAAATCTAAGGCTAGTGAAAAGACGTGTTTGTCCAGTCCATACTCGATGTCTTCGAGCAGAGGAAGTGGCTTCCGTACGTTATCCCACTGGTAGATAAGAGTTTCTTGTGTCCAGCTTCCGTCGGGTTCGCCTGGCGGAATGGTCAATCCAATCGCATGTGCAAGTGATTCACCCAAATCTAGACGGCTTAGGGGAAATGATTTGGGGTCTGCAACAATACCATCCGAATACTTGTCAATCATCGACAAGGTCCGGCTGACGAGGTTGCCGTATCCGTTAGCTAGGTCTGAGTTGTATCGCTGAACGACCGCATCGAAGCTGAAGCTGCCATCCTGGCCGAAGGGGATTTCGCGCAAGAGGAAGTAGCGTAGGACGTCAGTGGCGAAGAGATCTTGTTCGGCGTGAGTGCTGTTGGGAAACGGGATGGCGTATACGAGGTTGCCAAAGACGTCGAGGATGGTTTCGGTGCGGACGATGTTGCCCTTCGACTTCGACATCTTGTCGTTTTCGAAGAGGAGCCAACCGTGGGCGGTGATGGCTTTGGGAAGGCACTCATCAGCCCACGTTTGGTGGGTTTTGAATGGCACTGTTGTGAGATCGGACAATCGGGCGAATAAATGTTTATCTTGTTTTTTAGTTGCGTCTGGCAGCTTTATTGATGGATTGAGTGCCAATAGAAACGCGGGCCAGTATACACAGTGGAAGCGAATAATTTCTTTGCCTACGAGGTGGAGGTCAGCGGGCCAGTAGTGTTTGAACTTTGCTTTTTCTTCAAGTAAGTCGCTGCCGTAGCCGATGGCGGTCATGTAGTTGGCGAGGGCGTCGAGCCAGACGTAGATGACATGTTTCTGATGTGCGATTTTGGCAGCTGACTCGGGAACCGGAATGCCCCACCTGAAAGAACTGCGCGAGACCGAAATATTTTTCAATGCTCCAGCGACATAAGGAGTGCCTTTGGCCGTATATGAGAGTTTATCTACCTTTACAAACTCTGAAATCACCTGTGACTTGTCTAAATCCTCAGATGTAGCAGACATTGCCGGAATGCAAACGAAGCCTTCCTCTTTAAGCTTACCAACAGGGCCAAGAAGGAAGCTCAGAACTTCGTTGCGACGCGACTCGTTTTCAATCTTTAGCGTATTGCTTTCGATGAGGTCGAGAAGAGGGCGCTGGAAGGAAGAGAGTTTGAAGAAAAAATTCTCCTCGGTGATGGTTTCGGTGATACGGCCACAATCTGGACATGGATCTCCGGGACTTACATCGACAAATGTCTCATCCGATACACAATAGGCGCCTGTGTATGAGTCGAGATAGATGAAGCCTTGTTCGAACAAGTCATTGAAGAGGCGCTGGGCACCTTTTTGGTGGGCTTCATCGGTGGTGCGGATGAACTTGTCGTTGGTGATGCCCATGCGCTTCCACAGATTCTGGAAGCTGGCCGAGACCTCATCGGCGAACTGCTGCGGCGCGATGCCGGCGGCTTCGGCGCTGCGCTGAATCTTCTGGCCGTGCTCGTCGGTGCCGGTCAGGAAGAAGGTGTCGTCGCCCAGCAGGCGGTGGCGGCGCGCGATCACGTCGGCTGCAATGGTCGTGTACGCATGGCCAATGTGCGGGCGCGCGTTGACGTAGTAAATCGGAGTGGTGAGATAGAACTTATTCGCTGTGTCGGACATGCGGGCTTTAAGCAAGTTTAGCAGGGCCGCGCCTCGCGGAGCCGCACCAGGCCTTACGTCGGCGTGCGCAGCAGCAGATAAACTCCGGTGATGCCGAACAGCGCATCAGGTGTCCATGCGGCAAGAAACGCGGGCAGAGCATTGACGTTGCCCATCGACTCAAACAGCAGCGCGACCACCCAGTACGTAATTGCCAGTCCAATCGCCGTGGCGATGCCCGCAAGCGAGCCTTTCTTGCCCATCGAAAGCGAGAACGGAATAGCGAGGATGGCCATGACCAGCGTGATGAGCGGGTAGGCGAGCTTCTTATTCAACTGCACGCTTAGTTGCCGCGTGTTGAAGCCGGATTGTCGCAGGTCCGTGATGTAGTGCGAGAGTTCGGCGTAGGACATCTCCTGCGACGGAAGAAACTCTTTCTTGAAATAGCCGGGCTGCTCTCGAATCTCAGGAAAAGTCGAGACGGAGAACGGCTGGTAGTTGGAGATGGTCTCGCCTGAGAAGGTGCGCTGCCATCCGTTGAAGAAGACCCACATGTTCACGCGCGGGTCCCAGTTGGCGGAGGTAGCAAAGATGCGCTTCGTCAGCGCGAAGGTGGTGGGGTCAAACTCGAAGACAGTGACATTGGCGAAGCTGTCTTTCTCCGCGTTGAAAAACTGATAGTAGAAGATGCGCGAAGGGTCGCCGCTGCTGGTCGTCTGGCCGGAGATCCAGTTCACGTCGGGCCGCAGGAAGGTCTGGGCGGGCTTGTCCTTGATGACGGAGCGCAGCGCCTCCTGGCGGCGATTGGCCGCGGGCAGGTACAGCTCGTCGAAGGCGAACAGGCAGGCGGAGATGATCAGCGTCGTCACCAGCACCGGCGTGATGATGCGGTAGAGGCTGATGCCGGACGACTTCATCGCCGTCATCTCGGAAGTGCGGCTGAGCGCGCCGAATGTGATGAGCACGGCCACCAGCGCGCACAGCGGCGTGACGTTGTAGAGGATGTAGGGAATCAGGTTGATGAGATATTCGCCGACGGTGACGAGCGGCGTGCGGTTGCGGAAGATGTCGCCGATCAGCTCGAAGAAGGTGAAGATGACGAACAGCGTCGAGAAGGAAAACAGCACCAGCGCGAAGTTGGTGGCGTACTCGCGCATCACGTAGTCGTCGAGCAGCAGCGGAAACTGCACGCGGAAGGTGCTGCGGAAGCGTCGCAGCACGGTGGCGATGTCGGGCGTCAGGCGGCTGGCAAGACTGTTCGGTCCCGCGCCTCTGGTCAGCCGCGTGGCTGCCTGGTTCAGCTTGTCG
The DNA here is from genome assembly GCF_035763405.1 of Edaphobacter sp. Lineage (NCBI taxonomy): Bacteria > Pseudomonadati > Acidobacteriota > Terriglobia > Terriglobales > Acidobacteriaceae > Edaphobacter > Edaphobacter sp. The sequence continues at coordinate 2,611 of NZ_DASUBE010000128.1, read as the reverse complement.
CCGATGGAGGCGAAGATGCCCAGTGCGACTCCGCCGCGCGACATCTGGTACAGGAAGAACGCTCCGGCGGCGGCGAAGATCAGGTTTGCGCCCCAGATGCCGAGGAAGGGCGAGAGCCTGCCGGATTTGGCGAACGCTTCGCCGACGGAGGAGAGGAAGTAGTAGATGAAGACCAGGACGATGGTGAGGACGAAGCCTGTCGATTTGCCTCCGCGTTTCGAGGCGAGGCCGAGCGGCACGCCGATCAACATCAGCACCAGGCAGGCGAAGGGATAGGAGAAGCGCTTGTTGAACTGGATGCGGTAGACGGACGGACGGTTGGGATGTTTGGCATCGTAGGCGCGGCCGCGGCGCCACAGCTCGGGCAGCGAGAGGGCGACGATCGGTGTGTCGAGCCGGCCCAGGTGCGTGTCGTTGGGTGCTTCGGTTTCGATGGGGATGTCCATCGAGCTGAAGGTGGAGATGTCGTACTGGTTCGGGTTTGTTGTTGAAAGCTCATGCTGGCCGCCGTTGATGAGGTGCAGGCGGATGGTCTGGGCGTCAGGTGTGCTGGGCGTGCCGGCGACGACGATGGCGCTGTCGGCCGTAGTGATGTGCGGTGTTGCGGGCTGCGTCAGGTCGGCGAGGAAGACGTGACGCCAGACGGAGGCTCCGGCAGCGGGCTTTACGTCCTGAATGTAGAGAACGTAGTTCTTGAAGTCTTCGTAGAAGACGCGCGGCTGGACCTCGAACGATGCCTGCGAATTCTTGAGCGAGTTGCCGAGTGCGATGAGGCCGGAGGCTGCGCGGGGAGCGAGGTAGAGCGAGTTGAAGAGGCTGAGCGCGAGTCCGACTGCAGAGACGATGGAGACGATGCGAACGAAATCGAGCGCACCCATGCCGCTGGCGCGCATGGCGGTAATCTCGCTGTCGGCGGCCAGGCGCGAGAGGCCGAGCAGGATGCCGACCAGCACGGCCATCGGGATGGTGACGGTCAGGGCGGGCGGCAGCGTGTAGGCGATGATGCGGACGACGTCGGTGAGCGAGGCCGAATCGCGGACGACCAGATCGAGCACCTTGCCGAGGTCGCGCATCAGAATGACGAAGGTAAACAGCGCGCCGCCGAGCAGAGCGTGCGAGGTGACTTCGCGGAGAATGTAGCGGGTGAAGATGCGCATAGCGGCGGTGCTCACTTCAGTGTATAGGCACTCGCGCGCGTCCTTCATTCGCCTTCCACGCAGTCTTTTTAGTTGTCGTTCTTCCGCGGACGGGAGGATCTGCGTTTCTCTGCCGCTCTAGTGTGATGTCTCGAACGTTCTTTGCATAAGTTGAAATCGCGAACCGCAGGTCCTTCGACTACGCCTCTCGCAGTCAAGCTGCGAGAGGCTTCGCTCAGGATGACAAGTTCAAGGGTCAATTCGTGGGTAAATGAGTGAGTTGCATCTCGTGTCTATGTCGATACGGCCTAATATAGAGACAGATGGACCTTGCGCAAAAATCGGATCTGCTCGGCGCTACGCTCCGCGACCTCGGCAGCGTGCTGGTGGCCTACTCGGGCGGCACGGACTCGGCATACCTTGCGTGGGCAGCGCACCGGGAGCTGGGCTCGAAGATGCTCGCGGTAATTGCGGACTCGCCTTCGCTGCCCCGGGCCGAGCTTGCGGCTGCGATCGCTTTCGCTGAAGCTCATGCGATTCCGCTCGCCATCCTCCAGACTGCTGAGCTGGACAATCCTGACTACCGGCGCAACGACGCCGAGCGTTGTTTCTTCTGCAAGGACGAACTCTTCACTCGCATGGAGGCCGAGCGTGCGGCGCGCGGCTTCCGGCACATTGCATACGGTATGAACCTCGACGACCGGGGCGACTTCCGTCCCGGCCAGAGGGCCGCGGCGGAGCACCACGCGGTCGCGCCGCTCGTCACGGCCGGGCTTGCCAAGGCTGAGATTCGACAGCTCGCCGGGGAAGCGAGACTTTCGCTCGCGGACAAGCCTGCCTCAGCCTGCCTGGCCTCGCGTATTGAATACGGGCGTCCTGTGACCCGGGAAAATCTCTCGCAGGTCGAGCAGGCTGAGGCGGCGCTTCACGCGCTCGGCTTCCGGCAGGTTCGCGTGCGTCATCACGGAGAGCTGGCCCGGGTCGAGATCGCGCGGTCGGAGCTTCCTCGGGCGCTCTCGGTCGAGGCCCTCGACCGGATCACGGCGGCGCTCCGTCCGCTCGGCTTTCGCTACGTCACGCTGGACACTCAGGGCTATCGCTCGGGCAGCATGAATGAGGTTCTTCCTGCCTCGGCTATCGTGCCGGCCGGACGGTAAGGTATGCCTCCCCCCTCCCCCTATTTTTGTGCAAAATCCATGTTCTAAAGGGGTTAGGTCTGGACCTGGTGTGGGAAGTCCTTGTTTTTCAGGGTATGGCCCTGTAAAATATTCTTTTTATTGCACTTATTGAGCGTGCCCTGGGAAAAAGCGCGGCCCTCCCGGATGGTCAGGTTGTTTGCAGGGATACTTCTATTGTATGGAATGGAAGGAAACTATCCCGCCAAAGTCTGGGGAGGTATAAGCGGTTTGGGATGTGGCGGTTGTGGGGATTTCCATAGGGTCGAGGGCTTGACGTTCTGGTCGGCGTTCAGTCTG
>NZ_DASUBE010000127.1:0-5515 GCF_035763405.1 Edaphobacter sp. | reverse complement strand
CGACGGAGATCATTTGCTTGCACTTTGCAAGTGAGTGTGATTCCATGTCGTGAGATCGTCATCAACAGTCCCAGGAGGAGTCGATGAGTGCGATGGAGAGCTTTTCCCGTATCACGCCGTTTCTGTGGTTCGACAACAACGCGGAGGAGGCGGTGGAGTTTTATCTGACGGTGTTCAGGAACTCGCGTCGGCTGGATGCGGTGCGCGCAACCGAGGCCGTGCCGGGGCCGAAGGACCGGGTGCTGACGATTGCGTTCGAGTTGGACGGGGCGCGGTTCACGGCGTTGAACGGAGGGCCGATCTTTAAGTTCAACGAGTCGGTTTCGTTTGTGGTGCGGTGCGATTCGCAGGCCGAGGTGGATGAGTACTGGGCGAAGTTGACTGCTGATGGTGGCAAGGAGAGCCAGTGCGGATGGCTGAAGGACAAGTTTGGGCTCTCGTGGCAGATTGTGCCCACGCGGCTGCCGGAGCTGGTGAAGAACCCGAAGGCGATGCAGGCGATGATGGGGATGAAGAAGATCGATCTGGCGGAGCTGGAACGGGCGGCGAAGTCGTAGGTTGCTCCGCTGCGCTGCGGATGGAAATGCTCAAGCAGGCTGATGGAGAGTGTTCATTCCCACCCATGCGCGATGGGGCGGCGCATGGATGGGGCACCCGAGCGTTGATGGCGAGTTGAGGGAAGACAAAAGCGGATTCCTCCGCTGCGCTGCGGAATGGAAATACAAAAAGGTACAGAATGGAAATTCAAAAAAGGGCGGAATGGAAATGTAAGGGCGCTGCGGATGGAAATGCAATGTGTTGCAGAATGGAAATGCAAAAGGGCGGTGTGCTAGTCTCGGCTGCATGTTTTTGAAGCAGTACTACCTGGGGTGTCTGGCCCATGCCTCGTACCTGATCGCCGATGAGGCGAGCGGCGAGGCCGTGGTGGTTGATCCGCAGCGCGACGTGGAGCAGTATCTGGCGGATGCGGAGCGGCTTGGCGTGACGATTCGCTATGTGTTCCTGACGCACTTTCATGCGGACTTTCTGGCCGGGCATCTGGAGCTGCGCAATCGCGTGGGCGCGGAGATACGGCTGGGCGCGCGGGCGGAGGCGGAGTACAGCTTTGTCCCGATGAAGGACGGCGATGTGCTGGAGCTGGGTGCGGTGCGCCTGAAGGTGCTGGAGACGCCGGGGCACACGATTGAGTCGATCTCGATTCTGGTGTTCAATCTGGCGAAGGACGGCGTGAATCCTTACGCGGTGCTGACTGGTGACACGCTGTTCATTGGCGATGTGGGGCGTCCCGATCTGCGGGCTTCGCTGGGGTGGACGGCGGAGGAGTTGGGCGGGCATCTGTACGACTCGCTGCATGAGAAGCTGATGCGGCTGCCGGATGCGACGCTGGTGTATCCGGCGCATGGGGCGGGGTCGCTGTGCGGGAAGAATATTTCTTCGGACACGGTTTCGACGATGGGCGAGCAGAGGCGGTTCAACTACGCGCTCAAGCCGATGTCGAAGGAGGAGTTTGTGCGGCTGGTGACGGCGGACCAGCCGGATGCGCCGGAGTACTTTACCTACGACGCGATTTTGAATACGCGCGAGCATCCGACGCTGGATAAGACGCTGGAATATGTTCTGCGGCCGATGGGGTTGAAGGAGTTTCTGCGGATGCGCGATGAGGGCGCGCAGGTGCTCGATGTGCGCGGCGGCGGAGAGTATGCGAAGGGTCACGTGGCGGGGAGCATCAACGTGGGGCTGGGCGGGCAGTATGCGACGTGGGCAGGGACGGTGCTCGACCCGGCGCGGGCGATTGTGATTGTCGCCGATCCGGGACGCGAGCAGGAGGCGGCGCTGCGGCTGGGACGGATCGGCTTCGACAACGTGAAGGGATATTTGAAGGATGGGATGGTGGCTTTGGCCGGGCATCCGGAGCTGCTGCGCACGACCGAGCAGATGAGCGCGCCGATGCTGGCCGACGAGATGGCTTCTGCATCGCCCGTGGTGCTGGATGTGCGCTCGCCGCGTGAGTGGGCCGCGAAGCATCTTGTGGGGAGCGTGAATCTGCCGCTTTCGCAGTTGAAGGAACGGATGAGCGAGGTGCCACGCGACCGCAGAGTTGCTGTGCATTGCGCGGGTGGATATCGGTCGTCGATTGCAGCGAGTATGCTGGCGCGCGCAGGTGTGGAGCATGTGGCGGAGCTGGCGGGCGGGATTGCGGCCTGGGAGGCGGCGAAGTTGCCGGTGGTTGGGGAGTGAGGCGAGTGGCTGGCGGGTCTGTGCAATCCCACCCATATGCGATGAAGCTGCGCATGGTGGGGCACCCGGCGACCCACCTTAGCGACGATAAAACTGTCGCGAAGATGGGGCCCCGGACTTTGGTGGTCGGCTTGGAGGAAATACAGGGATCTCTCCACTGCGGCGGCAAAGAGCGCCGCCTCCGGTCGAGATGACGTGCTCGATGGGTATGGTTTATGGGCGATTGATGAGGTGAGTATGCGATTGGTGAGCGTGTGCTGTTTGATCGTTGCGTGTGCGATGACGGCGGGGGCGCAGATGCCTCAGGCCACAGCGGGCGCGATTGATCAGGCTGCAACTGATGTGTTGCACACAACCGGGGTGCCGAGTGCGTCGGTTGCGGTGGTGCGCGATGGGAAGGTTGCATATGTGAAGGCGTATGGCGCGGCGCGGCTTTCTCCGCGAATGGCGGCCACTCCGGAGATGCAGTACTCGATTGGGTCGATCAGCAAGCAGTTCACGGCGACGCTGATCTTGATGCTGCAGCAGGATGGGAAGCTGTCGATTGACGATGCGGTGGGGAAGTATCTGCCGGGGTTGACGCGGGCCGGAGACGTGACGATCCGCGAGGTGTTGTCGATGACTTCGGGGTATCAGGACTTCTGGCCCGAGGATTACGTGATGACCACGATGATGGCCGAGACGACGCCCGAGCACATTCTGGATGCGTGGGGAAAGAAGCCGCTGGACTTTGAGCCGGGGACTGAGTGGCAGTACTCGAATACGAACTATGTGATTGCGGGAAGGATTGCGGAGATCGTTGGGGGCAAGCCGCTGATGGCGCAGTTGCAGGAGCGCATCTTCGGGCCGCTGGGGATGACGGGCGTGTTCAATTCGGATGCAAGCAGGCTGCCGGAGTCGGACCCGACGGGATACTACAGGCACGCGCTGGGTCCGCTGCGGCCCGCTCCGGCTGAAGGCGCGGGGTGGATGTTTGCGGCGGGCGAACTCGCCATGCCCGCGCGCGATCTGGCGATCTGGAACATCAGTTTGATGAATCGCTCGCTTTTGTCGAAGGCCTCGTATGACGAGATGTTTGCGGAGGTGAAGCCGAAGAACGGCAAGGGCACGGGTTATGGGCTGGGCGTGGATGTGGGCGAGCGCAATGGGCACAGGTTTGTGGCGCACTCGGGCGAGGTGTCGGGGTTTGTGGCGCAGAACGTTGTCTATCCCGACGATAAGGTTGCGGTGACAGTGCTGACGAACGAGGATGCTTCGAGCGCGGCGGGGGCGCTGGCGCAGAGGATTGCTCCGTTGGTGCTGGCTACGGCGAGCGAGGAAGCCCCGGCGGCGGTGAAGGCGGCCGAGGCGCGGGCGTTGAAGATATTTGTTGGATTGCAGCATGGGCAGCTTGACCGCTCGCAACTGACGGAACTATGCAACGCGTACTTTACGCCGGAGGCGATGGAGGACTTTGAGAGCAGCCTGAAGTCGCTGGGCGCGCCGAAGAGCTTTACGCAGGCGTTGTCGGAGATGCGCGGGGGGATGAGGTTTCGCGTGTTCCGCGCGGACTTTGGCAGCAGGCAGTTGCGCGTGACGGTGTATGAAGAGCCGGATGGAAAGCTGGAGCAGTATCTGGTGATTCCTACGGGGAGTTAGGTTTGTGTAACCCCGGCTTGGGTGGCGGTTAAAGGAAAAACGGACCCTCCCCTTCGACGAAGGATGACAACTTTCAGTGGAAGGCTCACATCTGACAACGGAGAACTGACAACGGAGAGCTGGTTTCGGGTTGGGCGATGAAGCATAATGGTGGGGGTGGGTGCTGCTCGACTTTGTGCTGCCGCTGAAGTTTTGCAGGACTGCGTTGCTCGCCGTGACGGCTTTCTCCTTGGAATCCATGACCAGGACTGGACCTTATGGAACTTTGGACAGAGTACGAAGGCAGAACGATTGATGGCGCATTTCTTCTGACAAAACTGCTGGAGCCCGAGGGGCGAAGCGCGTTTTTTCTGACGCCGAACGGGTCGGGCAAACCGACGGTAATCCGGCTGATCGAGTCGCACTTTGACGACGATGTGATTCTGTCGCGGTGGCGAGGGATTGCCGCGCTCGACCATCCGAATCTGGTGAAGCTGAAAAAGTTTGGCAAGGTGGAGATGGACGGTGCTCCGCTGGCGTATGCGGTGATGGAGCCGGCGGACGGCAACCTGGGCGAGATTATTGCCGAGCGGCGGCTGACTGTGGAGGAGACGCGCGAGGTGGCCGAGAGCCTGGTGGCCGCGCTGGGCGCACTGCACGACTCCGGCTTTGTGCATGAGCATGTGGCTCCGGGCAATGTACTGGCTGTGGGCGATGTTATCAAGCTGCGCAGCGATTGCATTCGAGAGGCGCCGGAGGGTGCGGAAGGACAGGCGCTGAAGCGTCGGGATGTGCATGACATGGCGGCGGTGCTGCTGCGCTCGCTGACCGGGCGGCGCACGCTGGAGGAGGCTCGGGGGGAACTGCCGCTGGTCGCTCCGTTCGATGGGATTGTGCGGAATGGGTTGAGCGGAAGTTGGGGGCTGCGAGAGATTGCGGCGGCGCTGGCCCCCGCGGCTTCGCCGGAGATTGCGGCGCAGAGTGCGGCTCCGGTTGTGGCGGCTCCGGTTGCGGAGATGGATGAGGAGCCGGAGGTTGCCCGGGTTTCTCCGCTACGCAGGATGGCGGATAATCTGGATGAGACTTCTTTCGGGCCTGGGTTGGGTGTGAAGATTCTGCTGGGGCTGAGCGTGGTGGTGCTGGCGCTGATTGCGTGGCGCATGTTTCATAGCAGGCCGGCGTCGGATGTGGCTGCGCCACAGGCCGCCGTTGTGCATAAGTCTGCTCCGGCTGCGAGTGTGCCTCCGGCTGCGAGTGTGCCTCCGGCTGCGGTGAACGCTGATGCGGGGAAGCCTGCGGCTGATGCGACTAAGGCTGGAGGTAGTGCGGTCTTGCGAACCACGCCGTCTCCTGCTCCTGCCGCTACTTCTGCTCCGGTGAACGGGGCGACGCATGTGGAGTGGCGCGTGATTGCGTTTACCTACAACCACGAGGACCAGGCGCAGACGAAGGTGGAGCGGCTGGCGGCGCGGCATCCGGAGCTGAAGCCGGAGGTGTTTTCGCCGAATGGGCGCGCGCCGTATCTGGTGTCGATTGGCGGAGCGATGGAGCGGAAGGACGCGTATGCGCTGGCGAGCAGGGAGCGGAACGATGGGCTCGCGAGCGATGTGTATGCGCAGAACTTCCATGTAACGGGGTCTGCGCAGTAGCCGCTTAAGGG
>NZ_DASUBE010000126.1:0-47931 GCF_035763405.1 Edaphobacter sp. | reverse complement strand
GGGATGGTGCCGTGACGCCCGCGCAGAAGCAACGGCAAAAGCAAAAGCCCGGGCGTCGCGCGTCGCGCGACCCCCGGAAGATCGGCGGTGGGTGTAAGCACGCGGGCACAATGGAGACGGTAGGAAGGGGGTGACAAGATGCCAGACGACAGGCTTTCAGAGGCGGAAGTGGTCATGATGTACGAGTCCGAACAGGCACGCCGCACGCGCGGCGGGTGCACCAACTGCGGCCACACGTGGCGACCGCGCAACCCATCGCAGCGGGTGAAGCGGTGCCCGGGCTGCGGCCTGCGCAGCCACGTCAGCTACACGGTGTACTCAGACAAACCGGAGTGAAGGGCTGGCGCGGCAGGGTGGGCAAACCGGACGCGCCAGCAGCGGAAAGGCACCAAGCAAAGCCGCTCGAAGCGCCCAACGAAAAAATATCACAGAGGTGTCCACATTTCTTTGGACACCTCGCAGGACACCTGATAAAACAAGGGTTAGGGGGGCGGCGGGTAAGTTCCCCGAGGTATATAGGGGTAATGCTTTCAGAGAACAGAACGTTTCCTCACGCGATGCTGCGTGAGATCTTCGAGCAGCCCGCAGCGATCCGTGAGACCCTTGCCGCCTACACAGAGGGCGGCAGCTTGCGCGAAGAGACCTTTCTTGCCGCGCGGCAGGCGCTGGTGGGGCGGGAGAGCCTGCTGATCTCGGCGAGCGGTTCGAGCCGACATGCCGGGCTGATGGCTGAGATCCTGTTCGAGGACCTGGCCGGGATTCCGGTCGATGTCGAGTATGCGAGCGAGTATATCTATCGTTCCACGCAGACGCTGAAGGAGCCTTGCTTCATGGTGATCTCGCAGTCGGGTGAGACGGCGGACACCTCCGAGGCGCTGCGCGAGGCTACGGCGCGGGGGACGACGAGTATTGCCATTACCAACAAGGCTGATTCGACGATGGCGAAGCTGGCGAACTGCTCGCTGCCGACGATGGCAGGCGTTGAGCGCGCGATTCCGGCCACGAAGAGCTTTACAACGCAGCTCACGGTGCTCTCACTGCTTGCGTTGTTTACGGCGCGCGTTCGCGGGCGCATGACACGCGCCGTGGTGGAGTCGCACCTGCGCGACCTGCTCGTGGTGCCGGCGGAGATGGCGCGGATGCTTCCTGAGTGGGAGGCGCAGGTGGCTGCGCTTGCGCCGCATCTGCACGAGGCGGAGTCGTTTCTGTATCTGGGGCGCGGCGTGCATTATGCTATCGCTCGCGAGGGGGCGCTGAAATTGAAGGAGTCGGCGTACATCCAGGCTGAGGGCTATCCGACCGGCGAGCTGAAGCATGGCCCGAATGCGCTGGTGAATCCGCAGACCCCGCTGATTGCTCTTGCGACGCGCGACCCCCACGCTCCGGATTCGCTGCTGCGCTATGAAAAGACCGCTAATCTGCTGCGCGATATGCAGGAGCAGGGCGCGGAGGTGGTCGCTATCGTCAACGAAGGCGACACGCGGATCGCACAACTGGTTCAACACACGATCCGCATTCCGCAGGCGGTGGAGTACATCTCGCCGCTGTACGAGGTGGTGCCGTTGCAGCTTCTGGCCTACTTTATGGCCATTGGGCGCGGGATTGACGTGGACAACCCACGGAACCTGGTGAAAGCGGTTGTCCGGGAATAGCCGAGCGTGGTACGACCAATTCCGGGTATGATGCTCTGAGGCGCAGTCGGCGCACTTGGACGATACTCGGAGACACGAATGACTAAGTTTTCTATCCGGTTGGCAGTGGCAGGCATGGTGGCGGCGATGACGTTGCCCGCCGTGGCGGCAGTTAAGGTCTGCAATGTGCGGACCTATGGCGCGAAGGCTGATGGCGTCACCAAAGACACCAGAGCGATTCAGGCGGCGATTGACGACTGCGCGAGCGCCGGGGGTGGCAGGGTGATGCTCGCCGGCGGGACGTTTGTCTCTGGACCGGTGGTGCTCAAGAGCAACATCACGCTGGACATTGCCAAGGGCGCGACTTTGTTCGGCTCGCCTGATCATGCGGACTATCCGGCGAAGACGGAGTTTCGCGCTCCGGGGACGCAGTCGCTGGTGAGCGCGACGAATGCTGAAAACGTGACGATTACGGGTGGCGGCACGATTGACGGCAACGGCGAGAGTTGGTGGAAGCAGGCACGGTCGGAGCATGGCGCGGGGATTGTGGGCAAGATTCAGTTTCGTCCGCGGCTGGTGGTCTTCGACCACTGCAAGCATGTTCAGTTGACGGATGTCACGGTGCAGAATTCGCCGAGCTGGCAGATTGTTCCCTACTACACCGACGATATGGTGATTCGGAACATCCGCGTGCTGGCTCCGCAGCACTCGCCCAATACGGACGCGATTGATCCGTTCAGCTCGTCGAACATCGTGATCGACCATGTGTATGCCGATGTGGGCGATGACAATATCGCCATCAAGAGCGGCATTATCAATTCGCCTGGGCCGGATTCGCCCAGCCACAACATCACGATTACCGACTGCGACTTTATGCATGGGCACGGGCTTTCGATTGGCAGTGAGCTGGCGGGCGGCGCAAACCACATTCATGCTGAACGCATTCACTTCAATGGCACCGACCAGGGCATTCGTATCAAGGCGAACCGCGACCGCGGCAACCAGGTTTACGACATTTCGTTCAAGGACATCACGATGGAGAATGTGAAGACCTCCATTCTCATCAGCGAGTACTATCCGAAGGTGCTGCCCGGGGGGGAGGTTGCTCCTGCCCCGATTGGGCGGCTGACGCCGTTCTTCCACAACATTACGATTGAGAATGTGAAGTCGGTGAACAGCCCCTGGGCTGGAGTGATTGTCGGGTTGCCGGAATCTCCTGTGAAGGATGTCGTGCTCACGAATGTTGATATTCAGGCGAAGAAGGGCATGACGATTGCGTATGCGAACGTGGTCGGAACGAACGTCAAGATCAGTGCCGAAGAGGGGAAGGGAATCACGGTCGAGCCGAACGCGACTGCGACGTTCAAGTAAATCAGCAGGACTGGATGGGGAAGAGCGCGGCCTGTACTTCGGCCGCGCTTTTGCCTGTAATGCGGAGGACTTTGCTGCGGCCCGTGGCTCCGCTGACGAGCGAGATGCGGGCGCGGGGTACGTGGAGCAGCTCTGCGAGAAGCTCGATGAGAGCCTGGTTGGCGCGTCCGTCGGCGGGCGGAGCGGAGATGGAGATCTTGACTGCTCCGGCGTGGAGTCCGGCGATGTCGTTGCGGCGCGCTCCCGGATGCACGCGGACGCGGAGTGTGCATCCGTCTTCTACATCTTCGGCGAAGTTGGGCGGATCGTAGTTCATGCTGCACCTGATGTTCGTTTGCCGAAGATCGCTGTCCCGACGCGCACACAGGTGCTGCCCTCTGCGATGGCGACGGTGAAGTCGTTGGTCATGCCCATGGACAACTGCGTGAGCGCGGGGTGTGCTTTTTGAGAAGCATCGCGGAGGCGGCGCAGCTCGCGGAAGTAGGGGCGGGCGGTTTCGGCGTCCTCTGACCACGGCGGAACGGTCATCAGGCCGACGGCTTCGATGGCGTTGAGTTCAGCGATGGCTTCCAGCAGCGCGGGCAACTCGTTGGGGGCGACGCCGTGTTTGGATTCTTCATGGCTGAGCTTGACTTCGATGAGTATGGGCAGTTTTTTCCCCAGTGCGGCGGCGGCAGAATTGAGCCGATGGGCGATCTTGAGCGAATCGACGGCGTCGATGGCGTCAAAGAGCTCGGCAGCTTTGTTGGTTTTGTTGGATTGCAGCGGGCCGATGAGGTGAACGTGCAGATCGGTGAGGCCGGCGAGGTGGGGGGACTTCTGCTGGAACTCCTGCACACGGTTTTCGCCGAAGAGACGCTGCCCTGCGGCGTAGGCTTCGAGAATCATCTCGACGGGGTGGACTTTGCTGACGGCCATCAGGGCTATGTCGGATTCGACACGGCCAGCGCGACGGCAGGCTTCGGCGATTTGATCGTGCAGACAGGCGAGATTTTCTGCGATGGACATGCACTCTGATTTTAGAGTGGGGGTCGCGTTCCGCGTCAGGAGTTTGGGCACCGGTCTTACGGATGGCGGTGGAGCAGGTGTGTGGCGATGTCGGGCCAGAACTCGCGGAAGGTGTTGGTGAGGGCGTCGCGGCCAAGTGCGTAGGCGTACTTTTCCGAGAGCTGGCCGACGGTGCGGGACTTGCTGGGGTAGTAGGTGGTTGAGATGGCCTGCGCGATGCCGCGGCCGAAGATTTCAGAGTTGTTGAATCGCTCGTTGCCGCTGTAGGTGCGAGTGATGACGATGCGGCTGGAGGCATAGAGCGCGCGCTTGAAGACGCTGCCTTCGCCTTTGGCGAAGTATCGCCCGTCTTCGTGCAGCAGCGAGGGAAGAGCGAAGATGACGAGATAGTTGCCGTCTGTTTTGTCGACGAAGCCGCGCCAGGAGTAGCGTCCGAAGCCGGCGACGCCTTTGCCAAGCTGCGGATGAGAGTTTCCGCCTTCGGCGATGAGCGAGGTGATGCCGACAAAGACGTAGGAGGAGTAGTCGAAGCTGTTGCGCGTGGCGATACCGAAGGCCTCTTTGGGCGTGGGCGGCGGCGGAATGGCCCCGGCGCTGACGGCGCGATAGTTGGGCATGATACCGAGGATGCGCTTGGGCTGCTGTTTGGAAACGGAGGGGGTGCTTTGCAGGTCCGCCTCCTTTGCGGAGGCGGCAAGAGCCTGCTGCCGGCTGGCTGTGGTTTGGGTAGGCTGCGGAGCGTCGGGCAGGTCTGCAAGCTGTTGGGCTGGGGCGGCGAGCGTTGAGAGTAGAAGCAGAGTAAAGAGGGCGATTCGCAAGTCGGGGCCTTGAGCGCGATAGGCGCGACATTTCTGTGGAGTATGGAGGTTGTTGTTGAATTAGATACGGATTTGCGTGAAAAGTTTCGCGGCGGCAAGGAGAATCCTGCGCGGCACGGGATGTAAAAGCGAAAAGCAGATTCCTCCGCTTCGCTGCGGAATGGAAATGCAAGACTGCGGGATGGAAATACAACACCGTGCAGGATGGAAATTGGGGGCTAAGTGGAGAATGGTCCGGGGCTGAAGCTCCTCGATTTTGCCGGAGATTTTGCAGGGCCGAAGCCCTGCGCTCCCACCGAAAAGCAAGGGCGATGAGTTATTTCGGTAGCCTACATCGCCGTTGTTCCACTATGAAGGCGCGTTATCGTCCGTGCTCCTCGAGATACTTTTCGACTTCGAGGGCGGCCATGCAGCCGGAGCCTGCTGCGGTGATGGCCTGGCGGTAGCGGCGGTCCTGAATGTCGCCGCAGGCGAAGACGCCGGGGACGATCTCGCCGTTCAGGGTGGTGAAGACGTTGTTCTTCGTCAGGATGTAGCCGTCGCTGTCGAGGTCGAGCATGCCCTTGAACGCTTTGGCGTTCGGTTCGTGGCCGATGCCGAGGAACATTGCCGAGACGGGCAGGATGGACTCTTCGCCGGTGATCTTGTTCTTCAGGCGCAGGCCCTTCACGTCTTTTTCTTCGACGCCCAGCACCTCTTCGACTGTGGTGCTGGCGAGGAAGTTAATCTGCGGGTGGGCGATGGCGCGTTCGAGCATGATCTTTGAGGCTCGGAAGTGCTCGCTGCGGTTGATGAGCGTGACTTTGGTGGCGAAGCGGGTGAGGAAGAGGGCCTCTTCCATGGCGCTGTCGCCGCCGCCGATGACGGCGATTTCCTTGCCCGAGAAGAAGAAGCCGTCGCAGGTGGCACAGGAGCTGACGCCGTGCCCGATCAGCGCCTGTTCGCTGGGCAGGTTGAGCCAGCGCGCGCTCGCGCCCGAGGCAATGATGAGCGTGCGGGTGCAGATGGTCTCGCTGCCGATGTTCAGCTCAAACGGGCGCTTGGATAGATCGACGGAGTTCAGGTGCGCCATGCGCAGCTCGGCGCCGAAGCGCACGGCCTGCCGCTTCATGTTCTCGATCAGCTCCGGGCCCTGGATGCCCTCGGGCCAGCCTGGGAAGTTTTCGACCAGGGTGGTGATGGAGAGCTGGCCGCCGGGCTCGTGGCCTTCGAGCACCAATGGCTTGAGGTTCGAGCGGGCAGCGTAGATGGCGGCGGTGAGTCCGGAGCAGCCGGAGCCAAGGATCACGGTATCGCGTGTCGTATTTTCAGGCATAGGGAACCCTACTATTGTAAATGCGCTGGCACGCAAAAGGATGCAAGGCCCCGGTTTGGTGAAAGAATGAGGCCATGGCAAACCTGACCCTGGTTTACGGAATGAGACTGCTGCCCGCCGATGAGGTAGCTGCTGTTGGCGAAGCGCCGATCACGCTCAAAAACGGGAACGAAGCCCACGTTACGATGCATCTGCTCGAGGGCAGCAGGGAGCAGATTGAGGCCCAGTTGCGCATGAGCCTCGACGCTTTCTTCGATTTTTATCCCGAGATTTAGCCTTCGGTCATGTGCCCGGCGGGTGTGCCGAAACGGAGCACTGCGGCTGTGCCTCGCCTCTCCTGACGAAAGACAGGGAGAGGACGGGCGTCGGGGATGGCTGGAGTTTCGCGGATATTTCGATGCGGTTGTGTTCTGACTGCCTGCGGGTTGATGCTCGCTGCGGTGGCAGCCTCGGGGCAGAACGCCCCTCCGCACACGGTGGATGAGGCGTTGCACGAGATGTCGGACGAGGCAGGCGTTATCTTTGACGGCCAGGTGATGGCGGTCCGCCGCCAGTCTGGAGAGAATGGCGCCTCCGGTGTGGTCGAAGTTGAGTTTCGCGTGGACCAGGCTGTGCGTGGCTGCGCGACCGGTGAGCCGTACATTTTGCGAGAGTGGGCAGGGTTGTGGGCTGGAGGCGCACGGCGCTACCGTGTCGGCGAACGGCTGCTGATGTTTCTTCGCACGCCGAGTGCGTCGGGGCTGAGTTCTCCGGTTGATGGCATGGATGGCGCGGTGCCGATTCTTGGCAGCTCGCCGCTTGTTGCGGGCAGTGCGACGGCGCAGAATCCAGTGGTCGATCTGCGCTGGGTCGATGCGCAGGTCTTCCGTCCGGTCGCGTATCGGGTTCAATCCGCGCATACAGACCATCGCAGAGACACACTTCTGCCGCTTGACGCGCATGCGATGGCGCGTGGTGTTTCTCGCGGCACGGAAGACGCGACGATTTTTGTGCAGTCAAAGCCGGGAAGCAGCCGCGGAAACGCGAGTTCCGTTGCGGCGCAGCAGACTTCGGTCGAGAGCGTGATTGCGATGTTGAAGTCGTGGCAGAAGGTGTCTGATGCTGTGCGTTGACGAACGCCCGGGGCAGCGCCTTCGATGGGCGATGATGCTGGCGTTCTGCTGGCTGGCCGCAGGTGTGCACCTCTGGGCCGGAGGGCCGCGCTGGGTGACGGGACAACCGTACTTCACGACGGACGGAGTTCCGATTGTCTGGTACACCGACCACCCGCTCTACTTCACTGATCCCGGCGACCTGAGTTCGTATGTGAATCATGCGGCAGCGGATGCTTTGGTTGCGGCAGCGGCGAATGTGTGGAATGTGCCTACGTCGAGCCTGGTGCTGGGGTATGGCGGTCAGCTCGACGAGCACGTCAGCGGTGCGAATGTGTATCCGACTTCGTCTGGCCTGGTTTTTCCCATCGATGTGGAGAGCACAAACTATCTTGCAAAGCAGATCGCCATTATTTATGACTACGACGGCTCGGTGACGGACCTGCTGCTGGGAAGCGGAGCGAGCGAACCTTCCAGTTGTCGCCAGAATGCGGTGACGGAGAGCGTCGATTCGATTGTGCCTGCGGGCTACATTCAACACGCTGTTCTTGTCTTGAATGGGCGCTGTACCGGGCCTGCGCCGGAGCAACAACTCCAGATGCAGTACCAGTTGATGCGTGCCTTTGGCCGCGTGCTTGGCCTGGGCTGGTCGCAGACGAACGACAACGTCTTTACGGGCAGCCCTCAGCCTACGTACATGCAGGCGATGAACTGGCCGGTGATGCATCCGATTGACATTATCTGCGGGCCATATACGTATCAGTGCATGCCTCAGCCGTTTGTGCTTCGGGCCGATGATATTTCCGCGCTCGATGGACTCTATTTCATCAGTCAGGGAGAGGCTCCGGCGGGTAAAGCGGACACTCTGCTGAATGCCAATCGGATCTACGGTCGCGTGCTCTTTCCGACCTGGCAGGGTATGCGCGGCGTTAATGTGCTGGCGCGCCGCTGGGCGCAATATACGGACACCTCCAAGGAGGAGGACTGGTACACCGCGTCGTATGTCACCGGCTCTCTTTACCGGCGCACGGCGCCGACGGCCGTGACGGGAAGCGACACGTCGATGACCGGGAGCATGGGCTCGACCTACGGATATTACGAGGGCTACTACGACCTGACGCGGATACCGATGCTGCCGGGCGACTGGCAGAATGTTTTTCTGGAGACGGAGCCGATCAACCCGCTCTACACGGGACAATATGCGGTTGGGCCTTATATCGATAACACGGTGGAACCGTCGGGGTCGAACTCTACGCTCGATGCGGAGGTTTTGCCCAGCTATCGCGTCTCTGAGATGTGGCTCTCCACCAACGGGCCGGCGAGCGCGTGCAACCCGGGGAATAGTGGAACAGAGACTGCGCCTGTCGGTGCGGCTTCGTCGGGTTGGTGGGCGGGGTTGCTCTGCGGAAATGGCCGCACGGCGTGGTCTTCGTTGGCCATCAAGGGTGGGCGCATATTTACGGTTGAGGTTGCGGCAGAGGATGAACATGGCTTTGCGACGCGCGCGAAGGCCGAGCCGGTCATCGGCTTGTGGCAGATGTCCGACCCAACAGGCACACTGCCTACGTTAGGCTCCGAGACAGAGCCGTTCAACAGTCCAGCTACGGGTGTTACTTCGCTGACGACGGAGACAGCGCAGCCTGTTCAGTTGCGGATGGCCATTGCGGACGAACGCGGAGATGGCCGTCCTGACTACAACTATCAAGCCCGCGTGCTGTATGCGGATTCGATCTCGCCTGCAAACGTTGGCGCGGCGGGCGGGGTTGTCACCATCACCGGCATGGGTTTCCGTCCGGGCAACACGGTGACGGTGAACGGCGTGCCGGCGACGGTCACGAACTGGACGACGAATACGATTACGGCCAGTGTGCCTCCGCTGCATGATCTTGGCTCCAGCACAGGGATTGTGGCTGATGTGGCTGTCAATGATCTTGTTACCGGCGGTGTCGCGGTCATGTCCCAGGCGCTTACGTATGGGTCGCCTGCTCCAACGCTCAACCTTGTGTCGGGGCCTTCGGGGACGGTGGCGGCCGGGCAACGGGCAGCGATACCTTTTGCTGTGCAGGCACTTGCTGCCGATGGCGTGACCCCAATCGCTGGTGAGAGTATTGCCTTCACTGCGAGCCCAGGCAGTGTGACGTTCGGGGCCTGCGGCTTGAGTTCGTGCACTCTTTCTACGGATGCCTCTGGAACGGCATCGACGACGATCACGCCCCTTACTACGGGTAGCGTTACGCTCACTGCAACTGGCTCCTCCGGAGTGGTGACGATCTCGTTTACGGCAGCGAACGAGGTCAGATCCGTGGTTGCCTACAGCCCTGTGGAGTACATCGCTGCGGGAGCCGTCGTCTCGTGGGCACCTGCAGTGAACCTTGCGGACAGCCTCGGTTTTACCGCTGGTGTGACCGTTAGCTGGACGCCGGTTGCCGGGCTCATTGCCGTTTCGCCGGGTCAGTCCGCGGCAAATGGGATGGGAGTAGCTCAGACCGCTGCTACAGCGGGCCCGCTTGCAGCGGGAGCGCAGGCCGTGGCTCGCGCCTGCGCGTGGGTGACTGTGTGTACGAACTTCGCGGCGCAGGGGGTGGATGCGTCGGATCTTCGCCTGGTGATTGTCAGTGGCACCGGGCAGTCGGTTGCGGCGAACAGCACACTCACGCCGGTTGTGCTTCAGGTCGTCGATACTGCGAACGATCCTGTGGCCGGGGCAACGGTTGCGGTTCACCAAACCATCAGCGCCTGGCAGGCGCTTTGTCCGGTCAGAGGGCGGTGTCCTGTTCCGCCGGTGGAGGGTTCATCGGAGTCGTCCATGGTCTCCGATGCGAGTGGACTCATCACCGTGGCTCCGATCCAGATATCGGGTGCGGCCGAGAGCACGAATATAGTGGCGGCCACTGGGACGCAAGGGTTTATTTCGCTCGCCATTCAAAAGCATCCGTGACCGGGGAGCGAAAAGAGAAGCCGGGAATCTGTGCGAGGCATCACAATAGAGGTAGACACGAATGAATCTGGAGAGGCTGCTATGGCACAGATGTCGGACAATGTGGGTGTACGCAAGCGAGTCGTGATTCTGGGAGGCGGGTTTGGTGGAATCAACGCGGCGATGCGTCTGGGCAACCTGCCGGTGGATGTGACGCTTGTTGACCGCAGGAATCATCACACCTTTCAGCCGCTGCTTTATCAGGTGGCACTCGCGGTGCTTTCGCCTGGAGAGATTGCACAGCCGATTCGCTCGATTCTGCGCGACTATCAGAACATTGAAGTGCTGATGGATGAGGCGGTCGGCTTCGACATTGCGCAGCAGCATGTGAAGTTCAAGACCGGCGCGGAGATTGAATACGACTATCTGATTGTCGCTACCGGCTCTACGCACTCCTACTTTGGCCGCGATGACTGGGCCAAACTTGCACCGGGCCTGAAGACGGTCGAAGATGCGACTGAGATTCGCCGCCGTGTGCTGCTCGCGTTCGAGCTTGCGGAGCGGCAGATGCAGGAGGTCGGCAGCCATCCTCCGCTGAACTTTGTCATCATCGGCGGCGGCCCTACCGGCGTGGAACTGGCAGGCGCCATCAGTGACATTGCCAAGCTGTATATGACGAAGGACTTTCGCCACATCGATCCGAAGATGGCGCAGGTACTGATTCTGGAAGGCTCGCCGCATATTCTTGGCGCATATCCTGAAGACTTACAGGCCAAGGCGCTCGATCAGCTTCGTGACCTTGGCATCAATGTTCGCACTCATGCGAAGGTTACGGATGTGCAGCCGGGTTATGTCATGCTTGGCGACGAGCGCATCGATGCGGTGGTGACGTTGTGGGCCGCGGGTGTGCAGGCATCTCCGCTTGGCAAGCTGCTGGGCTTCGAGACGGATCGCAGGGGCTGCGTACTTGTCGATGCACATCTCAATCCGCCGGGCCATCCGGAGATCTTTATCTGCGGCGATCTGGCGCATGTAGAGCAGGATGGCAAGCAGGTCCCTGGCGTTGCCCAGCCTGCCATGCAGATGGGCGCTTATGCTGCGCGACGCATTGCAAGACTGGTCGCGGCGGATTTTGGCAGCGATGGGAGCGGCATCAACGCGCCGTTTCACTACTTCGACAAAGGCGATATGGCCACTATCGGGCGGAAGGCAGCGGTTGCCAATATCAAGTGGCCCTTCAAAGGCCACTGGAGCGGATTCCCGGCGTGGTTTGTGTGGCTCGTCGTCCACATTTTTTTTCTTATTGGCTTCCGCAACCGCATGGCTGTCTTCAGGCAATGGGCATGGACGTACCTCACCTTCAATGACGGCGTGCGGTTGATTACCGGATCGCAGGAGTTGCCGGGGTGGGCGAACCAGGATGGCAGCCAAAGGCCGCTCGATCTCGGCTCGCCGAATACATAGCGATTGATGGGCTGTGCCGCTATCGCGTAGGAAGTCGCATTGTTGCGCCTTCTTCGAGCACCTTGATCTTTTGTTTGATTCCGAGCCGTTCGGCTTCTGCCAACAGTCGCCGCACCGGTTCGTCCATTGGCTCGCGGCCTAGCTGAAACGTTCCGTAGTGCATGGGCACCATGCGATCGGCGCCCATCTCGACGAAGCCGCGCAGCGCGTCTTCAGGGCTGGTATGCACGACGCGGTAGCTGTCCGGGTAGTATGCGCCGATGGGCAGCAGGGCAATCTGCGGCCCCAGCCGCTCGCCGATCTCGCGGAAGCCGCTGAAGTAGGCTGTGTCTCCGGAATGATAGACCGAGAACTCGCCGTTGCTCACGACGTATCCGCCATAGCCTCGGTGGGTGTCGCGGAACATGCGCGCGCCCCAGTGTTTGCAGGGAGTCATGGTGATGCGCAGACCCTGCATTTCCAGCTCGTGCCACCACTCCAGCGTGTGGACGCGACGAAAGCCAAGGTCGGCTACGAGGTCTTCCACGCCTGCGGGCACTACGACCTCGGGAGCGTGGCCCGCGAGCTGTCGTGTGGCCCGCACAACGCGGCGCAGCGAGGCGAGGTTCAGGTGGTCCATGTGCGCGTGGGTCAACAGTACTGCATCGATGGGGGGCAGCTCTTCGATGAGCAGTCCCGGGAATCGCTGCCTGCGCAGCAGAATCAGGCGCTTGGCAAAGACAGGGTCTACCAGGACGCGGCGTCCGCCGATTTGCAGCAGGAAGGAGGAGTGGCCAATGAAGGTTACGCCGAGCTCTTCCGGGCCGACGAGTACGGCGGGTTGTGGGACGCCGGTCATCGGTTGGGCGTGGCTCTCCCGAGCCAGCCGCGCAAGCTGTCGCACCTTGGTTACAAGAAACGGCTGCTGCCGCCACCAACTGAACATGGTTCCTCTATGAGAGTAGATGCCGTTTCGGGTGTTTGCGCATCATGCTGCGACTCACTTCGCCGTCAGTGCTTTTGCCGCGCTGGATTCTGCTGCCATCGCTTTCTGAGCCCATGCCGCATAGGTCAGCCGGTCCTTCATTGCAAGCCAGTCGGTTTCGGGGAGTACCATCAGGTCTTTGCGCTGGATGCCGGGGAATCCGGTGCCGAGTGCGTCGAGGCCGCCTTCGCGGTCTTCGCGCATGTAGTTTTTGGTGATGTCCACATTGTTAGCCCGGGCCCAGGTGCTGACGTGGGTGGTGGGCTCGGCTGTGATCGTCTTTGCATTCCAGATTGCAAAATGGAGTTGCTGGTTCAGCCATTCGACGCCGTCGCGGTCTACCCACGAGGTGCGGTGGTCGATGCCGGGGTAGAAGATCGTGGTGAACATGTTTTTGTCTGTGCCGCGGAGGGCAATTGCGCGCTGGCGGACGGCGGCAAACCATGCGGCGTCGTGGTGTGGGATGTCCATCACTTTGTCTGCTGCACCGTTCATGACGTACATCGGTCCGCGTGCTGCGTTCAGTGCGTAGAGAATTGCGCCGCGGTCGCCCAGCACGGCGAGCGAACGGTATGGAGGCGACTGGCAGGGCAGGGGATTGGAGTCGAAGTAGCCTCCGGGGCCGTCGTAGTCGCCGCCTCCGCTCAAGAGCACGGCGTGAATTCGGGTGTCGATGGCTCCGGTGATTCCGGTGATGAAGGAGCCCATCGAATACCCCACGGTGGCGATGCGTGACGGGTCCACCTCGGGGCGCGAGATCAGATAACTGACCGCCTGCATCACATCGACCTGCATCAGCCCGGCGAGGCGCTGGCCCCAATCTGTTCGCGGCAGACCTGCGGGTGGGTCCACCCATTTGTCGTGCGCGCCGGCGCGGGATTTTTTGTCGATGTTGCGTTCACCTTCGCCGATGGGGTCGTAGGTCACGACGACTGCTCCGGCTTTGGCAAAGAGCATGCCGCTGTAGAAGGCGTACCAACTGAATTTGTCGCCACCGTGTCCGTTGACGACGACGATGCCAGGCAGTTTCCCCTCCCACTTCACTATCTTTGGATCGGGCCGGTAGACAATCGCGGGGACCACCATGCCATCGGCGGTGTTGTAGGTGACGCGGTCGGCCAGCACGCCGGGCATAGGCGAAAACGTAGACCAGGTTTTTGCGTCGAGCTTCGGCAGCGGCGTGGGGATGTAGAGCTGCTTGCGGATCGTCTGCCGCCACTGGGCCAGACGCGCGGCCTGCTGCTTCGCGGTGAGGTCCTTTGCCGGGGCCTCTGGCTTTACGGCCTCTCCCACGCCGGCCGTTCGTCGCTGCTCTGGCGTTGGGGGTTGCGCGACTGCAATGCAGCAGCCGAGCAGGAGGCACTCCATCAGCCCAATACATATCCAATGCTGTTTCAATCGACCGGTCATCGCATGCTCCTGCTGATTTCTTTACCAACCAAGTTACACATCTGTCCCCGCAGGCTACAATCTCCCCATCGCATGAATGTCTACGTTATCGTTCTGGCCGCCATCGTTCTTACTTTGTTGACTGTCTCGCTCACCCGTCTCAACAAGGTTAAGACCAAGGCCGATTATCTTGTTGCGGGACGCACGCTTCCGACCTATGTCCTCGTCTTCACGCTGCTATGCAGTTGGATCGGGTCGGGGTCACTGCTGGGCGGGGCCGAGAATGCTTATCGTCACGGCTTCGCTGCGCTGTGGCAGGGCGGCGGAGGATGGGCCGGCTTGCTGCTCATCTACTTCATTGCACCGAGGGCGAGGAAGTTTGCGCAGTTCACCATTCCCGATCTGCTGGAAGCGCGCTATAACCAGACTGCGCGCGTGCTCGGTGTCATTGCGGTGCTTTTTACCTATACCGCGATCACCAGCTATCAGTTCGTCGGGGGCGGAGATATTCTGCACCTGATCTTTCCCGCGTACATTTCGCCGACCTTTGGCCAGTTCATCATTGCGGTCTTTGTTATCTTCTTCACCGCCATTGCGGGTATGTCATCGGTTGCCTATATGGATGTCGCCATTGGCGTGATTGCGACCGCTGCCCTGCTGATCGCTTTTCCTCTTCTCACGCATCGGGCTGGAGGATGGGCTGCTGTTCATGCAGCTCTTCCTTCCACGCACTTCCAGTTCCTCGGCGACATCCCGTTCTTCAACGGACGAGTTCTGCCGAGTGGCGAGCGCGTGTCGTCGGCGCTGGAACTCTTTCTGCCTACGTGCCTGCTGCTTCTGGGCAATCAGTCGATGTACCAGAAATTTTTCTCTGCCAAGTCAGAGAAGGCTGCGACTCAAGCCGTTGTGGGCTGGCTGGCGGGTACGCTGGTGCTGGAGACGGTAATTGTCGCCATTGCTGTCGTCGGCTCGGTTCTCTATCCCACGGGCGAGGTGGCCGCCGCGCCGCGCGAGATACTTGCTTACTGCGGTCTGCATGGCTTCACCGGCTCCCGGGCGCTCTCGCTCTTTGGTGCGCTGCTGGTTGGTGCCATCTTCGCTAAGATCGTCTCAACCGCGAATAACTACCTTTTCTCACCTGCCACGAATCTGGTCAACGACATCTTTGTCCGCTATGTTTCGCCCGATGCTTCCAACAAGCGCGTGCTTATCGTCTCGCGCCTGATGGTTGTTCTGCTTGGCATCTGGGCGTTGTATCAGTCGGTCAGCATCACGTCGGTTCTGGCGAAGTCGCTCTATGCGTATACGATCTACGCGGCGTCGCTTACTCCGGTGATTTTGGCGGCGTTTTTCTGGAAGCGGGCTACAGCGGCCGCTGCTGTCGCCAGCATCGCCACCGGAACAGTGGTTACGGTCTGCTGGGACACTGCCTTTATGCGTTCGCATCTGCCACCCACGCTTGCCGCTGCAGACGCCATCTTTCCTGCGCTGTTTGCTTCGCTTCTTTGCCTTTTTGCCGTTAGCCTCTTCACCGCAGCGCCGTCTGCCAGCCAGTTGGAGCCCTTCGGCGAAGCGTGATGCAAACCGCGCGCGTGGCGAAGCGTCTAAACTGTTGCCATCGGCGCTATGACTACACATCCCGTTACTCCGGCAAAAGGCTTTGTTCAGGCGGCGACGTTTCTTCTGGTTGCGGCAGGGCTGGTCTTCTGTACTGCGTCGGTTGGTCTGGGGCAGGCTGCGCAGCAAAAGCCGCTTCCTGTCCCGGCCTCGTCGCCGGACACGACGACCCCGCACCGCACGCGGCTCATCCTCAGGGATGGGAGCTATCAGATTGTGATGAGCTATCGCGTGGTCGGCAACGTCGTTCGCTACATCAGCGCCGAGCGTGGCGGCGAAGAGGAAGAGGTCCCGGCCTCGCTGGTCGATTTCGCGGCCACGCGCCGCTGGGAGCAGGAGCACGCGGCTGCTTCCGGCGACAATGCCAGTCCGACGCAGGCACCGCCGATTGATCCTGAGTTGCTGAAAGAAGAGGCTGATCGTGCGGCGTTGACGCCTGAGGTGGCGAAGGACCTTCGCCTGCCGGAAGAGTATGACACGCTCATTCTCGATACCTTCCATGGCACGCCTGAGCTCGTGCCGCTGCCGCAGACGAATAGCGACCTGAACCGCAACACGGCGCATAATCTGCTGCGCGCGGTCATCAATCCGCTCGCGGCGGCGCACCAGATTATTACGCTCAAGGGTGAGCGGTCCTACGTGCAGGTCCATGTTGCACAACCTGTGCTTTATCTGCGCGTTGGTGACGAGTCCGTAGCCCCCACGGCAGGGGCTCCCTTTACGGTCGATACTCATGGGGTTACCAGTGCCATCAAAAATGGACCCGGCGGCGGTTCTTCTCAGAGCCGCTATGTGATTGTGCGGGCTGATGTCCGTACCGACGAGCGCGTCATTGCCAGCTTCCAGATCAACCTGCTGGGCAGCGGCCACCTACAGCAGGATGTCGTCGAGACGACCACCGAGGTGTTACCGGGTGGCCATTGGATGAAGATTACCCCCACGCAGCCTCTGGACTTCGGCGAGTATGCCCTGATGGAAGTCATCTCCGACAATGCCGTGAATCTGAGCGTCTGGGATTTTGGCGTTCACCCGGTTGCGCCGGAGAACCGCGACGTCATCAAGCCTGAACCACGACGCCCTGCAACGCTTGAGCGCCGGGCTAATCGTTGAGTGGAGTTCAACTCCGGGAACACTCTTAGTCAGCGAATATTTCCTCAGAGGCTGAAGCCTCATTGAATCGAAGCCGCTTGCGGCATCCTTCGACTACGCTCAGGACAGGCTATGAAGCCGTGCCCTTAACAAAACCAAACTAAATCAGAGCTTCCTTAAACTGGTTGTGCCGGGTCGCGCTCAACGTAGAGTCCGCCAACCGCCTGCCGCGAGCCCCTGCCGATATTGGCGACGCGCTCGCGCTCAAGCATCAGTCCTTTTCCGGCAACGGCCACGTTGTCGCGTGTCGTCTTGGCCTCGTACATCATCGTGTCCGCAGAGCGCAGAATCGTCGGCACGGAGTTGCCGTCTTCCGGATAAGTCGCCAGTCCAAAGCTGCCTGACAGGTTTAGCGAAAGGCCGGCGCCTTCGAGAAAGCGCGACGAACGCAGATCGTCGCACACGGCCATGACGACGCCCGTTGCGGCGGCCTTGCCCATTCCAGGTAGCAGGGCCACAAACTCGTCTCCGCCGTACCGGAATGCAGAGTTGTTCGGTCCCAGGCTGCGCTTCAGCAGATTGCCTACTTCGGCCAGCAGACGACTGCCGATCAGATGGCCATGCGTGTCGTTCACAGATTTGAAGTGATCGAGATCGACGAAGAGCAGACTGAACGGCTTGCCGATTTTGACCTCGTTGTCGAGCATGGTGTACAGGTGTCGGGCGTTGAACAGGCCGGTGACGTCGTCGGTGATGGTCAACTCCTGAATGAGCGTCATCGACCGTGCGTTCTGGATGGCAATCGCTGCATAGTCGCACAGGATGCGTAGAAACGAGACTGAATATTCGGAGAGCAGATCCAGCTTGCTGTTGAGCAGTTGAATGACGCCGAGCGTCTTGTTGTTGGAGCGTACGGGCACGCAGGCAATCGAGTGGATATTCAGCTCGGGGTGGTTTGCTGCAAATGTGGACCAGTGCCGATCCAGCCGCACATCGGGCACAATCAGCGGATTGCCAGTCGAGGCGACCCATCCGGCAACGCCTTCGCCCAGCGGAACGCGCAGCCCCTTCAGGCTTTGCGAGTTCTCACCCACCGCAATCGCGTAGTACAGATCGCCCGAGGCGTCATCCACCATGAGGAATGACCATCGCTCCGGGCCGAAGAACTTGGCCATCTTGTCCATGATTGTGCCCAGGATGTCTTCCAACTCCAGGCTCGACGTCAGGGCGCGCGCCACGTCGTGGAACACCCGCAGGTGATCCATCTGGCGGCTTTCGATGACTTCAAACTGACGCTTGTCTCTCAAGATCCTTCCTTCAGTAGCCAATCGTTCGTTTTGTCTTGCAACTTGATGTGGATATACGCCCCATGCATCCCATTGGTTCCATATAGGAACCGGGGCATCAACCACTCAATCTCTCCTCCTGAGCCGGCAGGGTTACAAGGTCATCAGAGATGCTGTAGGGGGCCGATTGCTGTTCCGCCCATTGGACAACCACGGTGCAGACAGTTTTGGTTGCTATTATCGCTGTTCGGCGGCCACACCTCAACGCCGGAAATCTGGTGGTTCTGCGCGAACCACGGATGCGTCCTATTCAGCAGTACCGCGTGTTGCAAAAAAATGCAACTGTATAGAAGGAATCCGCCCCACCAGGGGCAACTTGATTGGATAGTTGCCCATTAGCACCGAATGGTTCTTTTGGGGATCTCCTACCCCCGGGCTGCCAGTACCGCTTTGGTTAATGCGGGAACGATCACGAACAGGTCGCCCACGACGCCATAGTCGGCTACCTCAAAGATGGGCGCGTTTTCGTCCTTATTGATGGCGATGACCGTCTTTGAGCCCTTCATGCCGACGAGATGCTGGATTGCGCCCGAGATACCTACCGCAAGATAGAGCTTCGGCGAGACGGTTTGGCCGGAGCTGCCCACCTGCCGCTCCATGGGCAGCCATCCGTTGTCGCAGATGGGACGCGAGGCAGCCAGCTCAGCGCCCAGCGCCTTCGCCAGTTCTTCGACCAGGGGGATGTTCTCCTGCTCACCGATGCCGCGACCTACCGAGACGATGACCGGCGCCGCGCTCAGATCGACCGTCTGTGCCGACTCGCGGAATAGTTCGCCGGGCTTGTTGCGAATCTGCGCAGCGTCGAGGGTTGGCGCAAACGTTTCGACCGCGGCAGTTCCGGCCTCGACGGCATCTCCGCGAAACGTTCCGGCCTGTATCGAGACAAAGCACGGCCCCGCCGCTGTGTGTCTGTAGTCGGCGTTCAACTTGCCTTGCAGCAGTTGCCGGACGAATACAGGCCCGTCATGCATGGCAATGACATCGCTGATGAGCACGGACCGGAAGCGTGTTGCCAGAGCTGGAGCGAAGTCCCTGACCTGATAGGTATGCGGGAAGATGACATACGCCGGTGCTGCCTGCTTGACGGCCTGATCGAGCGCGGCGACGTAGGCGTCTGATGTGTATGCCTTCAGCAAAGTGTGCTCGATCGCAATGATCTTCGCCAGCTTCTTGCTGCTGACCTCTACCGCCAAGGAGCCGACACCGTCGCCCATCACAATGGCCGAGCACTCGACGCCGAGCTTTGCCGCAAGCTGCTGGCCCGCCGTCAGCGCCTCAAAGCTCATGCGGTTCCAGTTGCCGTCGCGCTGCTCCATCACTACCAGAACGCCGCTCATATCACCCTCACTTCGAACTTCAGCTTCTCGACGATCTTTGCGGCCACCTGGTCGGGCGTTCCGGTCAGCATCTCGGTTTTTTTCTGTTTCTCGGGCAGGTACACGCGCTCGAGTGCAATCGCCGGAGCGGTTGCGGCTGCGGCCTGCACGGTCTTCGTCTCTTTGGTCTTGGCCTTTTTGATGCCCATCAGCGTGGCGTAACGTAGTTTGTTGCCGCCCGACTGGATTGTGAGCAGAGCCGGCAGAGGCATCTCGACGTGCTGGAACCAGCCGTCTTCGAGTTCGCGCTTCACCTTGAGGCCGCCTCCGGTCGCCTCTACATGCATGATGATGGTGGCGTGAGGAATTCCGAGCAGCTCAGCCATGACGACGCCGGTCTGGCCCAAGCCGAGATCGTCGGACTGCAAACCGGTAAGGATGAGGTCGGGAGACTCGGCCTTCATTGCGTCGGCGAGAATCTGCGCCACGCCGAGCGTGTCCCGGGCACCAAGGTCGTCCGCTTCGATGTGAATGGCGCGGTCAGCACCCTTGGCCAATGCCTCGCGCAGCGTGCTCGTTACGCGCTCCGGCCCGGCGCAGACGACGACGACTTCGCCACCGTTCTTTTCCTTGAGCTGCAGCGCCTCTTCGAGCGCGTATGCATCCGGCTCGTTGATGGTGTAGTTTAAGTCGCTTTCGTCAATCCATTTGCCATCGGCGGCAACGTGAACTTGCGCGTCACGCTCCGGTACCTGCTTGATCGCTACCAGTATCTTCATATCTCTCCCACAACGGAATTAGCGCACCTGTTGATTTACTGACTCGCTCGCGTTCGGCAGAGCCCGTGCGGTCAACTGTGCAATATCCAGCAACTGCGGCGGGGCCTCGCTGATCTCTGCCAGTGCATCCCGAAACATCGTATTGCAGAAGGGGCAGGCCGTGCCTACCACCTTGGCGCCTGTGCCTGCGAGTTCAGCGGCGCGAATGTGGCTGACGCGCTCGCCCTGCTCTTCACCTAGAAAGGCCAGTCCGCCTCCAGCCCCACAGCAGAAGCTACGCTCGTGTGAACGCGGGGCCTCGACCAGAGTGCCGGCCTGCCGCACTATCTCGCGCGGAGCTTCATAGACATCGCGGTAGCGCCCCAGGTAGCAGGGGTCGTGATAGACGATGCTCTCGCCGGAGGCTTGTTTCGGAAGATGGTCTTTGTGCCTCGCCATGAATTCGGAGTGGTGCTCGATCTCGGGAGCGATGCCGTACTCGCGCCAGTCGTTGGCGATGGTCCTGACGCAGTGCGGGCAGATGGCGACGATCTTCTGCACTTTTGCGGTCTCGAATGTTTTGAGTCCAGCTTCGGCGAGCGTCTGGAATGCCAGGTCGTTGCCCAGCCGCCGCGCCGGGTCGCCTGTACATTTTTCTTTCTTCAACACGCCGAAGGTGACGCCCAGATAGTTCATCACGCGAGCGAAGTCGGCGATGATCTCGCGGCCCTTGGGATCGTAGCCGCCCATGCATCCGAGCCACAGGCAGTACTCCTGCGTGCCGTCGAAGATGGGGAACGCCTCTTTCTGGATGAACTTGTCGCGTTCCATTGAGCTGAGCCCCAGCGCGTTGCCGTTCTTTTCGAGCGCCAGAAAGAGTTTGGTGCCGTAGGTGTCCTCCCACATGCCGGTGTTGGTGGCCCCGCGTCTCAGGCCGACGATCACCGGCACATGCTGAATGCCGACCGGGCACTGATACTCGCAGGCACCGCAGGTTGTACACTCAAACGCCGCTTCCATGGAGAGCAGCGGGGCAAAGCTGGTTTCTGGCCTTGCCTCGGCCAGCAGCGCCACGTCGCTCGCCGGTCCAAGCGTGTTCAGATACGAGCGGACTCCAAGCGCAATCTCCTTGGGGTCGAGCACCTTGCCCGAGTTTGCCGCTGGACAGTGCTCGGTACAGCGGCCGCACTCCACGCAGCTATAGACCTGCAACGAGACCAACTGCGTCACGTCCTTGCCCGCAACCAGGCCGAAGTCTTCGTCGCCCGTCAGCGGCGGAATCTTCGAGAAGCCGTCGCGCTTGAGAAATACTGTGACCGGGCTGATGACCAGATGCAGGTGCTTCGTGTGCGGAATCAGCGGCAGAAAGACCAGCAGGGTGAGCGTGTGGGTCCACCATAGGGCTTTCACGGCAGCGCCGTCGGGGCTGACGAAGAATGCGCCGAGGTAGCTGACCATGAGCAGAAAAATGAGGAAGGCAATCCACCCGGACTCGATGGAGACCTTCTTGCCCAGCCAGATGGGCCGCACGAAAAAGCGCCGGATGAACAGACCGGTAATCCCCACGGCTACCAGCAAGGCCCAGGCCGCCGCGAATAAAAAATAGAATTTGTCGATGTAGCTCTCTGGGGAGAGAAATCCTATTTGCAGCCCGTTGGCGATGTGGTTTGAGCTGACCAGCGCGAATGCGAGGAATCCCCAGAACACGAACGCATGGGCCAGTCCCGGCAGCGGGCGCTGGCGGATGACCTTCCCTTGGCAGAGAACTTCCCAGAAGAAGTCCCACACCCGGCGCCCTACCGGGTGCAGTGAAAAGTCGGCATCTTTTTTGGAGTGGAAGATGTTCCGCAGGATCGGCCCGAAACGCCAGAAGAACAGCGTTATGGAAGCTACGATGCCTGCTACGAGCAAGCCGGTTTCAAGCCAGGAAAAATGCGCTGGCTCGGCCAGGGTGGTTGAAACCCACATTGCCGGAAAGAGCATGGTTCCCGAAGGGTGGGTACACGTCACAGCGGCAAGCGTCACATCAACCATCCGAATCCATCCACCGGCGACGCTCTAACGCCATCGCGGCAAAAATCCTGACAGCCTCCGTGGAAGCTGGTCTGTTCTGGACCAGTTAGTAGCTGAAGAACTCCGTGAGCCCGCGGCGATAGCGAATGCCCAGTGCGCCAAAGACAATCCAGCCGAGGAACAGGATTGCATCCCAGTAGACCATCGGCTTGTCCCAACCCGGCGACAGGGTCCAGTCCTGCCCGGCCCAGCAGAGCACCAGCAGAGCAATGATCAGGCACTGCCAGCTCAACGTCAGGCAGGTCTGCCCGCGCCGCCGCCGCCGGTCCAGTTGCTCGACCTCGTCTGGTGTCAGGTTTCGCTCTTCAGGGGGAAGCAGTGTGTTTGCCATGTCTCTGTACAAATCTCCCGCGTAACGTTTCTGTTCGGTGCTGCCGTCCCGCCGGGCGCCAGCTAGCACTATTAAATCACACCGTCTCCCTCGTCGGAGTGCGGGAGCGGAAAAAGCGTGCTGTGTCTTCGATCGAGAAGGATATAGGAATCGTCATCCCCTGGTAAAGCTGCACCGGATGATGACGCTCGATTGCTATATAAAGGCCACCGACTGAATTCCCGCCACGTCGAACCGCTTTCTGCACCGGACGTTCTTGCACCCTACCATGTCGTCGCGACGCACCATGTAACTTTGGGCCTTGGCAAACCGCGCCCTGTCGCGCTCGTCGGCCCCCTTGGGCAACTGGGCCTTCTTGCGCCTGACCAGCCAGCTTAATTCGTACTCCCCTTGCTGGCCGCAGTGAGGACACGTCATCGTGTGCGTCCTTTGCTCGGGTTTCTCATCAAAAAAATCGCGCTCTTCCATCCTGCACCTCGCGGGCCCCGGACGCCGGACGCATCCCTGCGCATGCGGGCCACCCTGCAATCGTGCATCACATGAGCCGCGATGGGCAAGAGTAAGGCATAATCTCCCATGAGTTCGAAAGTTGCGAAATCCGGCGGGCAGAATGAGCAAGCCAAAGAAGCGGACATTTTCGAAGGTTAAGGCCGCCAAGGCCAACGCACGGGACCGCGTCGGTACGCCGCCGCCTGCCCGCGTCCTGCCTGACCCCAAGCAGAAGCGCGCCTCCAAACCAAAACACAAAACCACACTCGCAGACCTGCTCAGCGCGACCGAGCAACCATAAGGAGAACCTCGAATGAAGCTACCGTTTGCCGTTATCGCGCACGTCAGCCCCGCTCGCAGTCCGAAGCAGACACCGGTCCTCGTTCTTCTCGGAGCATTCCTCGCCGCCGTCGTTCCAGCCGCCCTGCCTGCGTCGGCCCAGACCATTCAGGTGAGCAAGGAAAACCGCACCATCGCTGTCACTGCGACTGATAAGGTGATTGCGCTGGCCGACACGGCTACCGTTCACGTCGGGTTCATCGATTACGGCCCGGACTCGGCAGCCGCTTACGCTACAGGTTCGAAGATTTCGAACTCCATTATGAATGCGCTGTCTGGAGCGGGCATTCCTAAGGACGCGATTGAAAGCGAGAACCAGAACGTCTCGCCGGTGCAGCCATATCAGGTTGAAAAGCTCGATGCCGCCGAGCGCGCCCGACGGCAGTTTCAGGTGACGCAGAGCTGGACCGTCCGGGTGCCGGCTGCCGATGCCGCGAAGACCCTGGACATTGCTGTCAAAGCCGGGGCCGACCAGTCGGGGCAGATTGATTGGTCGTTCAAGGATGAGAATGCGCCGCAGGCCGAGGCCGCTGCGAAGGCGCTAAAGCGTGCACGCGATCAGGCCGAGCAGATGGCGCAGAGTCTTAACGCCAAACTCGGCGCGTTGCTTTATGCCAGCAACGAGGTTCAGGCTACGCCGGTGCGTCCGCTGATGCGTGCGATGGCTGCCGCTCCGATGGCAGAGCAGAAGGTTGAGCCGCTTGCCATCAATCCGCGCCAGATCGAAAAAAATGCCACCGTGTATGCTGTCTTCGCCATCGAATAGCAAGCTCTCGGAGGAACCCCCATGCCCGTCCTCAACTACCGCGATCCCAAGCCCACCGCCGAAGCAGAGGCTGTCTACCGCCGCTGGCTCTCGCAACTGAACGAAGACTTTACGCGGCATCAGTCGCCTGACCGCCGCTCGGAGATTGTCCGCGACGAACTGTACCAGATCTACCTGGGCCGGGCGCACAGCGGGCGTGCCATGGCTTCACTGACCACTGAGCTGGCCTCGAACGTTCTTGTCGAGTCCTTTGACCCACGCAACGCCACGCTCGAACCTGAGTACTATGGCGACGTTGATCCTCAGCAATATGCCATCCGTAAGCCGCTCATCTATTTCTGGCAGATGTTCGACCGTTCTTCGCTTGGCCTCAACAACTGGCTTGGTTATCGCTTCCGCTGCATGTTAGGCCGGCATATCTTCAAGCACCTGGGCAAGCACGTCAAAATCTTCCACAACGTTGAGTTCACCTTCGGCTACAACCTGACGATTGAAGACCGCTGTACGATTCACAAGAACGTTATGCTCGATGATCGCGGCGAACTTATTCTCCGCGAGGGCACCAGCGTCTCGGACTACGCCAATATCTACTCCCACACCCACGACATCAATGTGCAGGCCGATGTGATCAATAAGCCGACCGTGCTCGGCCCCCGCGCTCGCGTGACCTACCACGCCACTGTCCTTGCCGGGGCGAATGTGGGTGAAGATGCGATGGTTGGGGCGATGGCCGTGGCAACCAGGCCCGTTCCACCGTCGGTCGTTTCGGTCGGTATTCCGGCAAAGACGAAGCGGCAAAAGACTCAGCCGGGAACGACTGGTTTTTATAAGGAGTAGGCTGATAGCTCCGGTAAACTTATATCCATGAACCAAGAAGTCGTTCTGATTGTGTTTCAGGTCGTCGTGCTGGTCTTCGCCTTCAGCTTTCACGAGTGCGCCCATGCCTGGACGGCCTGGCGGCTGGGCGACCCGACGGCGCGGATGTTGGGGCGCGTCACGCTCAACCCGCTCAAGCACCTCGACCTCTTTGGTTCGGTCATCTTTCCGCTGATTGGCCTCTACTATGGGGGAATGCTCATCGGCTGGGCCAAGCCCACGCCTGTCACTGCGCGCAACTTCAAGAACTACCGGCGCGACGACATTCTGGTTACACTTGCCGGTCCGGCCAGCAATCTGCTCTCTGCCATCGTTGCGCTCATCCTGCTCATAGTCATCAAGCACTCTGGCGGAACGCAGGCAGTGGCAACTGCCGTTGCGCTTGTCACCAGAGCCCCGGGCGTTGCTACGGCTGGGCTGCCCGTCCTTACGCCCATTGCGCTTCTGCTGTATTACGTCATCTTCATTAACCTGCTGCTCTTCGTCTTCAATCTCATTCCTATCCCGCCACTCGACGGCAGCCACATCCTTCGCCACTATCTCCCCTATCGCGCGGTCCAGATTTACGACCGCCTGGGCATGGTCCTGCTCATCGCACTCTTTCTCGTTGGCGGAGGTTTCATTTACAGCTTCTTTGGCCCGATCTTCAGCACCTTCAACCACCTTCTGTTTACGCTCTGAGTGTGTGCGGCGGTGCGGCCTTTTCCTGCCGAATCATTTACCCTTGCATTTGACTGCAAATGACTGACACGACTATCAACTCCTCGCGCCCCCGCGTACTGAGCGGTATGAGGCCCACCGGACGCCTGCATCTGGGCAATTACATGGGCGCGCTCTACAACTGGGTGCAGCTCCAGCATCAGTACGAGTGCTACTTCTTCATCGCTGACTACCACGCGCTGACGACCGACTATGCCGATCCGAGCCAACTCAAGCAGAACCTCTTCGAGGTTGCGCTCGATTTTCTTGCTGCTGGCCTTGACCCGGAGAAGTGCACTATCTTCGTTCAGTCGCATGTTCCGCAACACGCCGAGTTGCATCTGCTGCTCAGCATGATTACTCCGCTCAGTTGGCTGGAGCGCGTTCCAACGTACAAAGACCAGCAGGAACAGCTTCGGGAGAAGGACCTGGCGACGTATGGTTTTCTGGGGTATCCGCTGCTTCAGTCTGCCGACATTCTTATCTACCAGCCTGACTTTGTTCCGGTTGGACAGGACCAGGTCTCGCACGTCGAACTGACGCGCGAGATTGCGCGACGATTCAATTACTTCTACAGCCCGAAGCGGGTGGTGCCTGGTGCGGAAGGCTCGGGGGTGATTACGGAACCTGATCCGGAACGGCTGCTGCTGCCTGAGCCTCAGGTGCTGCTGACGCCATCGCCCAAGCTGCCTGGGATTGATGGCCGCAAGATGTCCAAGAGCTACGGCAACAGCATCCTGCTTTCGGCCAAACCGGCAGAGGTTGTCTACAAGATGCAGAGCATGACCAACGGCGGGCAGCGTTCTGTGCCGTCGGACCCAGGCGACCCCGAGATCTGCCCGGTTGGCGACATGCATCGCTTGTTCAGCTCCGAAGAGGTCCTCACGCAGATTACGACTGGTTGCAGGGCGGCGACGATCCGGTGCGATGAGTGCAAGATGCTGGCGGCGCACTCGATCAACCAGCACCTTGCGCCCATCCGCGATCGCCGCGAGGCGCTGGAAGATAACCCGGAGAAGGTGTGGGAGGTGCTCTACCTTGGAGCCGTTCAGGCTGCGAAGCGCGCTGAGCAGACGATGCAGGCTGTTCGCGCGGTGACGGGGCTTTCGCGCGACCGCTCCGGAGTGCGTCTGGAGCGTGCTGCCTCCAGTGTGGAGGACGCACAGATCGCGCGTAATCTGGCCAGCTTCAAGCACTGGTGGGATGTGCCCGCGCCCGTGCTGGCGCGCAACTTGCGGGAGCTTTGGAAGAAGGACCTCGTCCCGGCAGGAACGTCGCTTAAGGCTGATGCTGATGGCGTGTGGATTACGCAGAATGGGCGGCGCATCTTTGTGGCGGTTGCGAAACAAGACGATGGCGCGGAGTCGTGGAGCTTTTCGGTCAAGCCCAAGTCCTACGAGATGCTGGTGCTGCTCTGCTGGGGCAAAGACTATCGCGTCCGTGACTTTGTGGTTCCGCAGAAGCTCTATCTGGCTCCCTGGGTCGCGGCCAAAAAGCAGGCGGGCAAGAACAACATTGAATTTTCCATGGTGCGTGAAGGTGGGAACTACGTTCTGCATCTTCCCGGCGCACCAGGCATTGACGTGACTGACACCGAGGCGGGCTACCAGATCATCGGTGACTAGAAGAACTGTGCATGGCTGACGAGATCATTCAACCCGAAGTTGTCGAGCAGGAAGCAGGAGCGGAGCTGCAATCTCCGGCGTCCGGCCAGCCCGTTGTGCAGGAGCCCTTCGCGCTCCAGCACCCTCCTGTGCCTGAGCCGTTGCCCGATCCGAAGCTGGCCGCCGCCCAAAAGGAGAAGAGGGAAAAAGAGGAGGCGTCGCAGTCGCCCTTCTCCGTCACGGTCGGCCAGGTATACGATGGGCCGCTCGACCTGCTGCTCGACCTCATCCGCAAGCAGAACATCGACATCTACGACATTCCCATCGCGCGCATTACAAGCCAGTTTCTCGATTACACGCACCAGCTTAAGCAGGTTGACGTCGATTCTGCGGGCGAGTTCATCTACATGGCCTCGTTGCTGATTCACATCAAGTCGAAGATGCTGCTTCCGCGCGATCCTTCGGATGTGACTGGGGCGGACGCTGAAGACCCGCGTCGCGAACTGGTCGAGCGACTGCTCGAACACGAACGATTCAAGGCCGCCGCGCAGATGCTGCTCCAGAAGCAGCAGATTGAAGAGGCGACCTGGAGCAATCCCGGCCTGAAGAACTTTCGCCGCGATCAGGGCGAAGACGCCGGGCTGGATCAGGAGATTGCTGCCGATACCGTCGATCTTGTGCGTGTCTTTCAGGACATCCTGACGCGGATGCGCGAGCGACCCATCCTGAATGTGGATGAGGAGTCCGTTACCGTAGCGCAGATGATTGATTATGTGAAGCGCCGCCTCGTCATGGAGGACAAGCCGGTCAGTCTGAAGCGTCTGCTGCACAACACACACACGGAGCGCGCGTTGATCTGCATGTTTCTGGCGATGCTGGAGCTGGTGCGCC
Source organism: Edaphobacter sp. (assembly GCF_035763405.1). NCBI lineage: Bacteria > Pseudomonadati > Acidobacteriota > Terriglobia > Terriglobales > Acidobacteriaceae > Edaphobacter > Edaphobacter sp. The sequence continues at coordinate 19,769 of NZ_DASUBE010000126.1, read as the reverse complement.
TACAGGCAGTATTGCTGCATCAGCCCGTGCAGCTTGGCGATATTCTGGTCAAGAAATCCGAAACCTTTGACCAGGTGGTCTCCGACCAGACGCAGGCGCGTGACGACTGGCGCTGAAGTGACTTCGGGAAGCAGCAGGTAAAAGCAGATTCCTTCCCCTTCGGCTTTGCTCAGGGTATGGAATGGAAATGCAAAGGACCGCGGCTCCGCTATCGGCGCTTCGCTTCGTCGAAGCTGGTGCGTATGGCGAAGAACGCGGGTGTCGGTTTGTAGTCCGCGTCGAACGGGAGCGGCCTTTCTGCTCGCGTGGGGTGCTTGGGGTGGAACTTCGGCCCGTTATTGAGCCAGGTGTTTTTGTCGGTAGCGCCCCATGTCAGCACGGCTTTGACCTCAGGCCCGCGCAGCATGGCGTTCAGATAGTTGCGATAGACCTCGGCAACTTCCTGATCGCGCACGGCGATGTCATCGGAAGCGACTCCGTCGTCGTTCACGTCCATTTCGGTAATGAACACCTGCAAGCCCAGCGAGCGAGCGCCGTCGAGCAGCTCTCGGGTGCCTTTAGCGAAAGACGAATCGCCGGTGTGGATATGCGACTGGACGCCGAGTGCGTCGATGGGCGTGCCTGCGGCCTTCATCCGGCGCAGCAGCCTGAGCACTGCATCGCGCTTCTTCGTGTCATCTTCCGTGTCGTATTCGATGCCGTAATCGTTGTAGGTCAGCAGGGCGTGGGGGTCGGCCTTGCGCGCGGTTCGGTAGGCAAGGTCGAGGTACTCCGGGCCAAGCATCTGGAACCACGGCGAAGAAGAGCGCAACCCATCTGCGCGGCCGTCCTTGATCCAGATAGCCTCATTCACCACGTCCCAGGAGTGTATTTTGCCTTTGTAGCGGTTTGCGACGGTGTTGATATGATCGACAAGGAATTTGCGCGCGTTGTCTTTGTTCACCGTCGAGGCGAACCAGTTGGGCAGGGCCTCGTGCCAAACGAAATTGTGGCCGCGCACCTTCATGCTGTGGGCTTCGGCAAAGGAGACGAGCGCATCGGCGTCGGCAAAGTTCCAGGTGTCCGGCGTGGGGCGCAGATAGCCGAACTTCAGGCAGTTCTCTGGGACCACGATGCTGTACTGCTCCGCCAGAAGCTGGCGAAAGGCCGGGTCGTCGCGGAAGAGGTTTGCGTTGACGGCGCAGCCTGTGAGCAGACCACGCGCTGCTGCGTGGGCCTTCAGCGAACCTGCGCCGGGGGTCGCTTCTTTGTCGCTTGCCGCATGGCCGGAACTGGTCAGCACAGTAGGCAACGCTGCGGCTGCTGCGGCTCCGGCAGCCTGTCTCATCCATTCTCTGCGGGTCATCATGTCTGGGTCTCCTGATTTAGCGAAAGCAATCATGGGCGCTGTTGGGTATGCTTAGTAGAACACCGAAACTATGAGCCTCAAAGCAAAGATCGAAGCAGTCATCTACGCCTCCGAAGAACCAGTCACGCTAGCCCAGCTTGTGGGCCTGCTTGGCCACGAGGGCCAAGCGGAGCTGGATCACCAGGAATCGGCGCAACAGGCGCTCACTCTCGAAGACGGGTCTGCGGATGCGGACACGTTGAACGCCGAGACCGAACCAACAGCGGCACTTGGCCATGCCCTTCAAATTGCCGCGACTCAGGAGGCAGCCGCCACGCGCGCCGCGCATCATCACGCGGAAGCCGACGCCGCTGCCATGAGTTCCGCTGAAGACACGGTGCCGTTCCATGAGACGGCAACGGATCTTGCGCCAGCCGCGACTGCAAACGAGGAGCAGGCAAGTTCCGCGCCTGAAGCGAAGGAGGACAAGCAGGCTGCGCGTGAGGCGCGTGAGAAGGAGCGCAGGCTGCGTGAGTACTTCCGTTTGATCCTCGACCAGCTCATCGCCGATTACGCCAACGGGGATCGCGGTCTGGAGATACGCGAGGTGGCCGGTGGCTATCGCCTGGCTACGAAGCCCGAGTATCACGACGCAGTGCGCGGATTTGTGAAGTCGCTGAAGCCGCCGCTGAAGCTCTCGCTACAGGCGCTTGAAACGCTGGCGGTGGTTACCTACAAGCAGCCTGTAACCGCTCCCGAGATCTCAGAGATTCGCGGCGTGGATTCAGGCGGCGTGCTCGGCTCATTGATGGGGCGCAAGCTCGTGACGACAGCCGGACGCAAGCAGGTCATCGGGCGTCCCATTCTGTATAAGACGACGCGGGACTTTCTGGTGAGGTTCGGCTTGAAGGACATCGGCGAGCTTCCCAGCATCGAAGAGTTCGAAAAGATGGCAGGAGAACTTGCCGAGCAGGAAGAGATTCCCATGGAGCACTCTGAGCCGGCATCGGCAGAAGGCGCTGAGCACGAACAGACCGCGAGTGTGGATGGGGAGAATGAGCCCGCGGAAGGCGAGGCTGTCGTGCAGACTCCGGGTGAGGGTATCGAACAGGTTGCAGAGCAAGTCACGGAGCCGGCAGAGAATTAGGACGCGGATGAGAGGCCGGGAAGCCTCTTATCCGCTTCGGGAAGCTAGATTGCATCGGCCAGCTTGCGCGCCAGCGGCTTGATGGCTTCGGTATTGCATGGGCATGTCGTATAGATGATGCGGATGAGTTTGTCACCTTTGCGGACGAACATCATGGCCCCAGACGAGTCGAATGCCTCGTCGCCAATACCAGGAATTGCAGTCGATCCGTTTGGCCCGAGGACGCCCAGCACCTTCGAGTTCAGTTGCATCTGCTCACGAGCGCCTGTGGTGTCGATTGAGAATGCCAGGACCGGCACATTGCCATTGGCATCGGCGCCGGATTCCTTGTTTTCTTCCTGCAACGCTTTGAAAAGCGTGCCTGCCATCTGATGGACCTGGTCCTGCGTTTGGCTATCGGCTCCGCGGGTGCCTGCCAGCGCGGACATGTGCCTTGCGGTCATGTCGGCTTGGGTCCCTTTGGCGAGATACGAGCAGCCCTCGTCTGTGCTTTGCGTGGCAACGATGGGCACTCCGATGGCTGCACCGACATCTTCTTTGTTAAGCAGGGCGCAGTAGTCGGTGTGCGTTGCTGTCGATGCAGATGCAGATGCAGAGCTGTTGTCTCCGCTGGGAAGCGACAGGCCCTTTTCGGCGGCTTCGGTCTTGATCTTGTTGACCACGCGGTGCCCTACGTAGAAGAGGCCGCCAAGCACGACGACTGCGCCGACAAACAGCACAGCAAGAATAGCGAGGACAATCTTCACTCCGGAGCCTGACTTCTTGGCTACCGGCGCTGCTGGGTACCCCGAATAGGAAGGCTGCGCGCCGCCCGGAGGGTTCACCGGAGCGTACTGCGCTGGCTGTGGCGCGTTGACGGGTGTGTAAGCAGGCTGGGCTGGCGGAGCAGTCACCTGCGCGTAGTCCTGCGCGGGGGGCGGCTGCGGAGGCTGGGCCGAGGGCTGCGGCAGAGGCGCGGTGTTCTGCGGCGCTCCACACTGAAGACAGAACGAAGAGGCGTCGCCAAGCTGTGCGCCGCATGATCCACAAAACTTTGCCATGACAGGAATCTCCTTTGTGCTGGAAACCGGCGCCTCGATCATGCCTTGGGCGCAGGATTTTGAAGGGGCCCATTGCAACGCTGGCCGTGCAGCCGGGAGTTCTGGCGCGGCGGAAAACCCGAAAAAGAGACGCATCCATAAAGCCTCTCCGCGGCCAGTTAGTCAAGTGAAATCCGGGCAGGGTGCCCCCGCGATTTTGGCAGTTCACGGAACAGGCGATAATAGAGCCTATGGTCGAAAATACTGAACCTAAAGGCGACCGCCTACAGAAGATCCTTGCGCAGGCCGGCATTGCCAGCCGCCGTAAGGCCGAAGAACTCATTCTTGCCGGTCGAGTGCAGGTCAATGGCAACGTGGTGACGGAGCTGGGCACACGCCACGATGCTGCGCGCGACCACATTCGCGTCGACGGCAAGCTGCTGCATGGGCCGGAGCAGCAACGCTACTACATGCTCAACAAGCCTCGCGGCTATGTCACGACGCTCGATGACCCGGAGGGCCGCCCTACTGTGATGCAGCTGATGACAAAGCACAAGGGGCCGCATGGCGACCATGTGCGGCTGTACCCAGTGGGAAGACTGGATTACCTGAGCGAGGGCCTGTTGCTGATGACCAACGACGGCGCGTTGGCCAATGCGCTCTCGAAGGCCGCAACGGGTGTTGAGAAGACTTATCTGGTCAAGGTGAGCGGCGTGCCGACGGAGAGTGGGATCGACCAGATTCGCCGCGGCATCATGATTGATCGCGGGCGGCTGAACGAGGTGCGCGGCGGGCGTCGGGACCGCGTGATTACCGCTCCGGCCAAGGTGGAGCAGGTGCGTGGCGGCGACAACCCCTGGTATGAACTGACCCTGACCGAGGGACGCAATCGACAGATACGCAAGATGTTCGAGGAGATTGGCCATCACGTCGAAAAGATTCGCCGCATCGGCTATGGCGCGTTGCGTCTGGATGTCCCTCCAGGCGAGTTCCGCGAACTGACGCCGGGTGAGGTCACGGCGCTGGGCCGCGCGGCCGAGGGCAAGAAGGTCGTCCCGAAGAAGAGGACGCCGGAGTTTGCTCAACTGAAGGCTCCCGCGAAGCGAAAGCCTGTGAAGCAACACCGGGCTCCAGCGTCAAAATCGCGTTCGGGCAGGCGCCCCGCCAGCTAGCCTGGGGGAGGCGTTTCGGCTGATCATGTACCCTTCCAGGCACCCCCTGAGTGTCTAACACTTTCGTCTCTTGACTCTGTGTTCGGACAGCGCAAAAATACTTCCCGCTGTGCAACTTAAGTTGTTGAGTTTGTGTTGATTTTTTCACAGCGCGGGTGATGACAATCGCGGGCCGAATGCATCCAATAGGCGTAGAAGGAGCAATACGAGTGGCAATTGAAACAGCAGCATTTGGTGCAGGATGTTTCTGGGGAGTAGAAGCCCGATTCAGCGAACTCACAGGCGTCATCGATACAGCCGTAGGATACGAAGGCGGCACACTCGAACACCCAACCTATCAGGATGTATGTACTGACCGCACCGGCCACGCGGAAGTCGTTCAAGTCAAATTTGATCCATCGCGCATCTCTTACGAGTCGCTTTTGGATACGTTTTTCTCTCTCCATGACCCGACTCAGGTGAATCGTCAGGGACCCGACTTCGGCACCCAGTATCGCAGCGTCATCTTCACGCATAACGACCAACAGTTCCGCGAGGCACGAGCCCGGGTAGCTGAGCTGAATGCCTCCGGTACGTATCGCAACCCCATTGCGACTCAGGTCGTTCCGGCCTCTTCGTTCTGGAAAGCGGAGGAGTACCACCAGCGGTATCTGGAGAAACGCGGCATGGTGAGCTGCCATATCTGAACACATATCTGACCGGCGTTGAAAGCGGTCAACATTCCTTTTTCCCCATCAGCCTCTACGAAACCCGTGGAGGCTGATTGTCTTGTGCGGCGATCGTTGCGATGGCTTCGCCAGTGACGCGCATGGTGCGCCATTCGGTGAGCACCTTTGCACCAAGTTGTTCGTAGAAGCCAATCGCTGGAGTGTTCCAGGTGAGCACATCCCACTGGAGGCGCGAGCAGCCTTCCTGATGTGCGATGGCGGCGACGCGGGTGAGCAGAGCCTTTCCGATGCCTTTACCGCGATGCTCAGGCTGGACGAAGAGGTCTTCGATATGAATGCCGTGGTGTCCGCGCCACGTGGAATAGTTGTGGAAATAGAGCGCAAAGCCGACAGGGACGAGGTGACAACTCTGCCGCAGCTCGGCCATCAAGCAGTAGAAGCGTGGAGCAGAGCCTTCCGTAAATCCATCGCGAAGGAGGTCCGCTTCGGTGGCATAGACCGCATCCGGCTCGCGCTCATAGGTGGCGAGGGCGCGGATAAAGGCGAGGATCTGCGGGACGTCTTCGGGCGTGGCCGGGCGAATCGTGAGCATGACATCAGTTGCAGGTTGTGGGTTATCGGTTGCCATAGATTCCTTCATGCTTAGTGGCTATGTTCGTCCTCGCGTAAAAATGAGGAAGTGACTCCCGTTTTGGCCTGCTCCGCATCGAGAACAGCTTCCGAGCGCAGCCTGGTCAGCAGGTTCCACTGGTCTTTTTCGCGAGGTGGAGCAATCCAGGCTGGTAGCGGCATCCTGAGGTACCCCGCCAGCGCCAGCGCGTGGGGCTCGTATAGCGAGCGAATCGTGCGCAGCCTCCGCAACGTCGCCGGGTCGCCGCACAGGCGCAGATGTGCATCCGCCAGCGCACTACAGAGAAGGTCGAATTCGGAGGTGGGCAGTCGATCCTGCTGGGCCTGATTCTGCCAGGTCTTCTTCTGCTGGAGATGGAAGACCTGACACAAGTCAATCAGCGCATGGCGCGCCATGATGAAGGTCAACTGCGCCTGCCGCGACGGTCTCTCTTCGAGCACGGAGATCAGCAGCGCGCAAGTGTCGAGGATGGCCACCAGCGCCGAGAGCCAGCTCTGGTTGTCGTGCTGCGAGCGATAGTAGCACAGAATGGGATAGGAGATGTGTGACTCGAGTATCTCGGCTGACCACCGCTCCCACTCGGACAGTAGCGCCTCAAGCGCATGATCGCCACCTTCGAAGCTGTGTCGACGCAATAATTCAATGGCCGTGGGCGGTGAGCCGGCGCGTGCATCAAGCAGCGCGATGCTGACCTCTCTCCGTGAAAATGCCTGGTACAACACCGGCAGGTAGCCGATGACGAGCGCAACCAACCCTAGCCCCACGCCTGCTTCGCAGATGACGAGCGTGCGCGCCAGCGGACTGCGCGGCAATACATCGCCCAGACCGAGCGTTCCCAGCGTCGTTCCGCTTACGTAGAGGTCCGAGCCGAAGCGCGTCCAGGCGCCCGCGCCCGAGCCGACGATCGAGTCGGCAAAGGGTGAGCCCATCGAGAAGAAGAACAGCCCGAAGCCGAGAATCAGCAGCAACGCCCAGATGAGAAGCAGCATGAGCAGCGAGAGCGGCCCGTAGATGCTGAAGCTCTGCTCACGCGCCTTCGGGTTCTTCATACGCTCCGCGACATTGGCCCACGGTGCCCACGTAGCGGCAAGAAAGAAGCGCGTAACCTGGAAGCGTCCGGAGGGACGGCGCGGAAGGATAATTGTCTGGAAGGCGTCGAGCGCGACGGCCAGACAACACAGAACTCCGGCGATGAGAGCGGCGGTGTGCAGGGCGAATGTCCTTCAGCGAAGTCAAAACGGAGCTTCTGGGTCAACCATAGCAGAGCATCCGTTGTAGCGGATTGGGTACATTTGTCGCGCCGTAGAGAGGAATGTGCCGGCTGCGTGGAACTTATTTCCGCCCTCCCGTTTTATATAAATCGATTCGTACCGGGATCGAAAAAATACACGAAAAGTTCACTGAAAATGGCGTATGATTCCGCCTATCCTGATGACCATTGAGTGGGCTTCTGAGTCCATCCTATGGAAGCGGAGGAAAGGAGAGTGCCATGCGGCGCGTGCTGGTTGTGGATGACGATCGCCTTGTCGCGGACACACTCGCCCTCGTCTTTGCCAAGAGCGGCTTTGCGTCGAAGGCCGCATACTCGGCTCACGAGGCGCTCGAGTGCGCCCGCGAGTTCGTCCCTGACCTGCTGCTGTGCGACGTGACCATGCCGGAGCGCGATGGCCTTTCGCTGGTCAATGACATCACCGGCGAGTTTCCTGCCTGTCGCATTATTGTGCTCACGGCGTTCTACTCGAATCTCAAGAACGTCCGCGAGCAGGCCAGCAAATTGCCGCGTCCTGTAGGTATTCTCACCAAGCCGTGCCAGCCGTCGGAGCTTCTGCGCGAGGCCGCGGCGATGCTGTCCACCGCGTAGGTTTTTTGTGCCATGTTCGATCTGGGCCGTCTTCTTGTACTCTTCGGCATTGTCCTGGTCGTAGTCGGTCTTGTTGTTATCGGCCTGACAAAGCTGAATCTTCCACTCGGACATCTACCGGGAGATGTAACGTGGCGTGGGCATGGCTGGTCGGTTTCGTTCCCCATCGTCACCTGCATCGCACTGAGCGTGCTGATCAGCGTCGTGCTGTGGGTGATTGGCCGGTTCCGTCCATAGCGCAAATGATGTCGCCTGCACGGTAAACTGGAGCATCGTGCCTGCCCCTGAAGACAATCCGCCTACACTGGCCAGTCTGCGTGCGCGCCGTGGCAAGGCGCAGCCAGCCCGGCGAGCATCTCAGCGCGGCACTGATCCGTCTGATCAGGCAGACCTGTTTTTTGCGCCAGAAGACCCGGCGAGTTCGGCTAAGGTGCCGGCGCGCCGCAGGGCCGCTCAGGCGGAGAGCGCGACGCCTGCCGACATCCTGCCGGTTCCGGACGAGGGAGCACCCGAGCGACGCATCTGGAGCGTGCGCTCGCTGGTCGCCAGCATCCGGCAACAAGTTGAAGAGAGCTACAGCGACCTGTGGATCGAAGGTGAGATCTCCAACTGCCGCCCAGCGCCTTCGGGTCACATCTACTTCACGCTCAAGGACGGCGAAGCGCAACTGCCGGTGGTTCTGTTTCGCCGTCAGGCGATGCTGCTGCGGTTCAGGCCTGCCGATGGGCTTCAGGTGCTGGTACGTGGGCGTATCTCGGTGTACGAATCGCGTGGTCAGTTGCAGCTCATCGCCGAAACACTGGAGCCGCGCGGAGCGGGCACGTTGCAGCTTGCCTTCGAACAGCTCAAGGCGCGGCTGTTGGCCGAAGGCCTCTTCGATGCAGAGCGCAAGCGTCCGCTGCCTGCGTTTCCACGCTGTGTCGGTGTCATCACGTCGCCTACGGGCGCAGTCATCCGCGACATCGTCACAGTCGGTCGCCGCCGTCATGCGCGGCTGAACCTGCTGGTCTATCCCGCGACGATGCAGGGCGCAACGTGCAGCTCCACGGTCGCGGCGGGTATCCACTGGTTCAACGAGCGCCGTGTTGTGGATGTGATCATCATCGCCAGGGGCGGCGGATCAATGGAAGACCTCGCCGGATTCAATGATGAGGCGCTGGCACGCGCGATTGCCGCATCCGCTATCCCTGTCGTCTCGGCGATTGGCCATGAGACGGATTTCACGATTGCTGACTTCGTCGCTGACCTGCGCGCGCCTACGCCTTCGGCTGCTGCTGAACTGGTGACGGCGGCGCAGCATCGCGTCGAAGAGCGCATCGACTCGCTGACATCGCGCATTCATCGTGCAGGCCGCTTCCATCTGATGCACGCGCGCCAGCGTTATGCAAAGCTCTCGCCGGAGTCGGTGATGGAGCGTCTGCGCGACGCGGTCGATCGTCGCGGACAGCGCATCGACGAGCTTCAACTGCGGTTTGAAGCAGCGGCACGCCGGAGTGTTCAGGTGCAGACACAACGGCTGGGAGTGTTGACCGAGCGGCTGCGAAGTCAAAATATCTCTCATCTGATTGCCGCAGCCGAGCGCCAATTACAGAGCGCGAATGAACGGCTGCGCCGCGCTCCGATCCAGACCATCGCGGCGTTCCAGATTCGCTTGCAACGCGCGTCCGCTCAGCTTGAGGCGCTCTCGCCCGTAGCGGTGCTGTCGCGGGGCTATGCGCTCATTTACGCTGAAGATGGTGGGTTACTGCACTCGGCGGCGGATACCGCTACAGGACAAAACATTCACGTCAGACTCGGCACGGGCTCGCTCGATGCCACGGTAACAGCGACCAACTTTACGGAGACAGGAAAACGATGAAGAAGCTCTTTGGAACCGATGGTATTCGCGGTGTGGCTGGGCAGCCCCCCCTGGACGCCGCCACAATCTATGCGATTGGCGTTGCGCTGGCGCACCATCTCGGCACTGCGCCGCGTGTGCTGCTCGGCATGGACACACGCGAGTCGCGCAACTGGATCGCGGCGACGCTGACAGCGGGACTGACTGCCGGCGGAGCATCGGTCGAGAGCGCGGGAATCATCACCACGCCTGCCATCGCGTTTCTGACGCACTCCCGGGGCTTTTCAGCCGGCGTCGTCATCTCGGCTTCGCACAATCCCTGGCAGGACAACGGCATCAAGGTCTTCGGCTCGGACGGATACAAGCTGCCCGACGCAACCGAGTTGGCCATCGAGGAAGAGATCTTTCGTCAGATGAACGTATCTCCGGCGGCGCTGGAACACGCAGCTCCGCCTGCGGTGAACGAGGCTGACCGCGCCAGCTATATTCACTTTCTGCTGGCTGCCGTGCCTGGGCTCTCGCTCGACGGCAAGCGTATTGTGGTGGATTGCGCAAACGGAGCGGCTTCGAGCGTAGCTCCGCAATTATTCGCTGATCTTGGTGGCGAGGTCGCCATCACCCACGCCAGCCCCACCGGTCGCAATATCAACGAGCGATGCGGAGCGCTGCACCCGGAGGCCGTTGCCGCCGAGGTCGTCCGCTGCAACGCAAGCCTCGGCATCACCTTTGACGGCGACGCCGACCGCGTACTCTTCGCCGACCATCGTGGCCGCGTGGTCAACGGCGACGCCGTGCTCCTGCTGGCTGCGCGCGATTTGCAGGCGCGTGGTCTGCTGGCTAACGACACCGTTGTTGCTACCACGATGTCTAACATGGGCCTCGAAGCCGCGCTCAAGCGCAGCGGCATCCAGATGCACCGCGCCAACGTGGGTGACAAGTATGTACTCGAACAGATGATCGCGACCGGCGCGGCGCTCGGAGGCGAGCAGTCCGGTCACATCATCTTTTCGGGCCGCAGCACGACGGGCGATGGCCTATTGACGGCGCTGCTGGTGCTCGACATGGTGCATCGCAGCGGCAAGCCTCTCGCCGATCTGGTTGCGGACCTCAAGGTCTTTCCGCAGGTGATCGTCAACGTCAAGGTGCGCGAAAAGAAGCCGCTCGACACGATTCCCACGGTCGTTGCAGCCATCGCAGCGGCTGAGAAGGAACTGGCCGACTCAGGCCGCGTCGTGATCCGCTACAGCGGCACCGAGGCGCTGGCGCGAGTGATGATCGAGGCCGAATCAGAGCCGCTGATGCGCCATCACGCCGAGACCATCGCCAATGCCATCCGCGCGGAGCTTGGAGCATAAGTGCCTCTCGACCGTCTCCTTCATCAGGAAGGCGGGAGGCTGTTCGCCGTCGATACCTCTTCGGACCGGGGCACCGCCAGCGGTACGGCGCGGATGGATGCAATCAGCACCAGCACATTCGTGAACAGGATCAGCGCAAAGGTGAGTGAGGGAAGGAAGGCAAGCTCTGTGGGCATGGCCTGAACGACTGCGAGCGCGAGGACGGCCGTGATCAGACCGCGCGGAATCAGCAATGTAGCCAGTTCGCGCTCGCGCGAGGAGGTTCCGCGCCACGCCACGCGGCTCGCGGTAACGGCGATCATCCGTGCGACAAGGAACACCACGAGAATGCCGACGCTCGAAAGAAGCTCTTCCTTGAGGCCGCTGAAGCGGATCATCGCGCCGAGCAGCACAAAAAAGAAACTCCGTACCAGAAAGGCCAGCTCCGAGTGGAAGGAGTGAATCTGGTTGCTCCGGCCTGCGGGCAGCAGCTCAAAGCCCTGCTGCAGGGGGTTCTGCGGATCGAGCAGGCTGGTCAGCGTTGCGCCGAAGACCATGACCGCGACGAGATCGCTGCCGCCCAGCGCATGCGTTGCCGAGTAGACCATCAGCACTGCGGCGAAGGTGAGGGCCTGCCAGAACTGCTTGTCGGAGATATGCGGCAGTAGCCGCACCCACAGAAACGCAGCCACGATAGCGATGACGACCGCCAGCAGAAACCGGAAGAAGAACATGGCAAACATGCCGCGCACGATGGCGCCTGCGCTCTGCATGTGTGTACCGTCCGCCATGCTCAGAAGCACTCCCACCACGAGCGCGCCGAGGCCGTCGCCGAATGACGCCTCGATGACCAGCGTTGTCTTCAGATCGAAACGCAGATCGAGCTGATCCAGAATGGGCAGCACAATGGATCCACTCATGCAGGCCAGCGGAGCCGCCACCAGCATCGCCGGCAGCTTCTGCATGTGAAGCGCACGGAGGCAGAACCAGGTGACGCCCCCCATGGTGAGGGCGTAGCTCAGAATGCCGAGTACCATCCCGGAGAAGAACTGCCTCCACGAGCGGCGCAAGTCCAGTTCAAGGCCGGCGGCGAAGAGGATCAGAATAAGGGCAAGCGTGCCCACACCGCGTATGATCTCCGGAAACCGAGCGGCGTCGATCCAGTGCAGTACCGGGCCCAGAATGATACCGCTGCCCAGCAGGACAATCACGTCGGGCACACGGGTCCGGCGCGAAAAGCGGTTCGCCACGTAGGCGAGCACAAGCAGTCCGCCGAGCAGTCCGAAGAGATTGGTGAGGGTTAAAGTCACAGTCTGGTCACGAACCGTCGCTCCAATCGAGCTTGAGCGCAGGAGTGACTAACTATAAGACATGCTGAGCGCAAAATCATCATTACGACTATCTTCGACGGGAAGGGCGCAGATGGACGTCTTGCGGTTGCGGCCTGCAGCGTTTAATCTGGAACTGACCATGTATGAAGACTTCAATGTAACCGACCGCTGGACCGGAGAAAAACTCCGCTGCGTCTGGAAGGGAACGGTGGTGGCGATTGCGACTCGCCACGCCGATGCCACCGACATTCGCTTCGCCGTGAACGGCAAGCCGGTCTGGATCGCCATGCCCAACCAGGCCTGGGTAGAGCAGAAGCGCCGCACCGGCCATGTCATCACTGACTATCTGGCCGCGCAGACTGCCGGACGCTACCTGAAGCACGCCATCCTCTCCGGCTACGACAACGGCCGCGAGATGTACACCATGACGGTCGATGAAGTGCTTGAACACGCCAACGCCGTAGTGAAGGAGGCGGGCCGCACCGACAAGCTGCCCAGTCTGCCTGTCATCAACGAAAATATCCGGGCCGAGGATGAGATGGCCATCCACTTGCCCGGCGAGCCGGCTTGAAGGTGCCAATGCTGACGCGGCGCAGATTTCTCCTGCTCCTTCCGGCGGCAACTGCCTCTGCGCAGGATCTCGCCTCTCTCTTTCACAAAAAGAAGCCCGCGCCTCCTCCGCCAGTCAGGGTCTACTTCGGCACCGACACGATGAAGGGCGCAAAGGGTATCTACCAGTCGCGCTTCGACACGCTGACCGGCCATCTGACTCCGCCGCTGCTCGCCGCTGCCACAGCCCGGCCATCGTTTCTTGCGCTGACGCCCGCTCGCGGCGGCCCGCGCTACCTTTACGCCGTCAATGCCATCAACGATCCTGCTGCCACGGTCTCGTCCTTTGCGATGGAAAAAAACGGCGGGCTGCGTTACATCGGCAAAGTGCTCTCCGGCGGCGCTGGCCCGGCGTATGTCTCGGTCGATTCAACCGGCAATTCAGCGTTCGTCGCCAACTACTTCGGCTCGACCGTCGCGTCGTTCCGCATTGAACCCGACGGTGATCTCAGTTCTCCGGTCGAACGCATTGATTTCAATGACCACGCGAAGTTCGGCGCGCTTGGTCCAAACGCCGCCCGGCAGGACCGTTCGCATCCTCACTGCACAACCATTTCGCCGGACAACCGGTTTCTGCTGGTCTGCGACCTCGGCACCGATCACATCTCTGTCTTTAGCATCGATCCAGAGACCGCCCGGTTGACCACCAGCCAGCCATATCTGTTCACAAACGGAAGGCCCGGCTCAGGCAACCGCCACGTCGTCTTCCATCCCAATGGCCGATGGCTCTATGGTATCAACGAGATTGACTCGACCATCGACCACTATCTCTGGACCGAAACCCATGCGCTCAAGCCTGCCGAGGGTCTGCTGGTGACGACGAACCATCACGTCAGCACCATCGCCAAGGATTTTCCGGCGGAGAAGAACACTGCTGCCGAGATCGCGGTCTCGCCCGACGGCGACTTCCTTTACGCCAGCAATCGTGGCGAAGATACGCTGGTGGTTTTTGCGATTGATGCCAACCATGGGCGCCTGACGCTGGTGCAGCGCATCTCCTCAGGCGGCAAAACACCGCGCCACTTCACGCTCGATCCAACGGCGCAGTGGATTCTGTGCGGCAACCAGGACTCGGCGAACGTGACGGTCTTCCGCCGCGAGCAGGGGACGGGCCGCCTTACGGGACCCGTCCAGACCGTCTCCATCGATTCGCCGATGTACACGCTGTTCGCCTAAGGCGGGTCAGGCGTACATGCCGCGCTGCTTTGTGGTGTAGGCCACGCGGTCGATGGCCAGCATGTAGGCTGCAATGCGGTTGTTCACGCCGTGGGTCTTCGCATAGGCCGTCACGTCCTTGAAGCTCTGCGACATAATGTGATCCAGCCGCTGGTTTACTTCGGGCTCCGTCCAGAAGTAGCCCATGCGGTCTTGCACCCACTCAAAGTAGCTGGTCGTCACGCCGCCTGCGTTGGCAAGGATATCCGGAATGATGAAGACGTGCTTGTCGCCGAGCACTTCATCCGCCAGCGGCGTTGTGGGGCCGTTGGCTCCTTCGCATAGAATACGGCAGCGTATCCGGTCAGCATTGTGACTGGTGATGACGTTCTCCGTGGCTGCGGGAATCAGAATGTCGCACTGGCGGGTGATGAGCTCGTCTTTGTCGGCGGCCTCGGCTCCGGCAAAGCCTGTGATCGTGCCTGCCTGCTTACGGTGCTCGATCAATGCAGGAATGTCGATGCCTTTCGCATTGAAGAGTCCGCCATCGTACTCCGCTATGCCGATGATCGCGTAGCCCTTCTCGGCGAGATGCTTCGCTGTGTTCGACCCCACGTTGCCGAAGCCCTGAACGATGACCCTGCACCCTTTCGCCGTCATGCCCAGTTGCTTAAGCGCTTCGTCACAGACGACCGAGACGCCGCGCCCTGTGGCTTCCTTGCGTCCGCGCGAGCCGCCCAGGTTGACCGGTTTGCCCGTGACGACGGCGTTGACGGTCTGGCGCATGTGCATCGAGTAGGTATCCATAATCCATGCCATGGTCTGCTCGTCGGTGCCCATGTCCGGCGCTGGGACGTCTTTTTCCGGGCCGAGAAACTCGATCAGCTCAGCGGTGTAGCGGCGTGTCAGCCGCTCCAGCTCGCCCTGCGACATCTTTTTGGGGTCGCAGATAACGCCGCCCTTGGCGCCGCCGAAGGGGATGTTGACGACCGCGCACTTCCACGTCATCCAACTGGCCAGCGCGCGCACCTCGTCGAGTGTGACATTGGGCGAGTAGCGAATGCCGCCTTTGCCCGGGCCGCGCGCAGAAGAGTGCTGCACGCGATAGCCGGTGAAGACCTCAATCGAGCCATCGTCCATGCCGACGGGGATGTGGATGATGATCTCGCGGTTGGGCTGGCTGAGAACGCGCCAGATGCCCTCGTCGAGGTTGAGTTTTTTCGCGGCGAAGTCGAATCGAGCGGCCTGGGCCTCCCAGGGGTTGGTCTCCTGCTCGAGTGTGAGGGTCTGCATGGTGGGTTCCTTCTTGTCCGTCGCTGGTATCAGCGGTTCTCCGGCCGTTGTTTCCCCATTGCGGGAAGCAGAATTGAGCCTGCGCCAGACCGGTCTGTGGCCAGGCCCGATGGAGTATAGGCTTTGGCGGGGAAGGTGGGCAATTACCCGCATGTGCGCAGTTAACAGGCGCAAACACAGGGAGAATGCTTTTATGCGCGGGTTATGATGGTTATACCTATGCCAAAATCTGCGTCGAAGCCTGCCACCAACGCTCTGCCCTCTGCCCAGGAGTTTTTGAAGCTCGGACGGAAGCATTCGCTGGTGCCGGTATACCGCACGGTGACGGCTGACTTGGAAACGCCAGTGTCGGCATTCCTGCGCATCGCAGCCGAGGAGCCGGAGGCGTTCCTGCTGGAGTCGGTCGAAGGCGGCGAGCACGTTGGGCGCTACACGTTCATCGGCATCGAGCCGTATAAGAAGATGGTCGCGCGCGGACAGTCCATCAAGATCAGCGAAGGGAAGCGCCAGCGAAACCTGACCGGCGACATCTTCGATGAGCTGAAGCGCGAGCTGAGTGGGCACACACCGGCGCGGCTGCCCGAACTTCCGCCCTTCACCGCTGGAGCGGTGGGCTTTTTTGCTTATGATGCTGTGCGGTTGATCGAGAAGCTGCCGTCCCTTGCGAAGGATGAGCTGGGCGTGCCTGATGCATGTTTGATGTTCTTCGACCAGGTGCTCGCCTTCGACCACGTGAAGAAGGAGATTCACCTGATTGTCACAGCCGACCTGAAGCGCGAGCCGCTCACTGGAGCTTACGAGCGCGCGGTCAGGCGCTTGAACAAACTGGAGAAGCGGCTCGCCTCAGCGCTACCCAGGCCGAAGAAGAAGAAGGCAGACGGCAAGCTGAAGCTGGTGCATCGCACGTCGAAGGCGCAGTTTCTGCGCGGCGTGGAGAAGACAAAGGAGTACGTTGCGGCAGGAGACGTCTTCCAGTGCGTGCTCTCGCAACGCTTCGACTGCGAGCCGGGCGTCGAGGCGTTCGATGTGTACCGTGCGCTGCGCATCGTGAATCCATCGCCGTATATGTTCTTCCTCAGATTCGCGCAGGAGGATGGTGGCAGCGCCAAACGCAAGCCGAAGCTGGCGCACATCGTCGGCTCATCGCCCGAGCTGCTGGTGCGCGTGCATGGACGCGACATTGAGTACAGGCCTATCGCCGGAACGCGGCCGCGCAGCGCCGATGAGGTGCGCGACCGCGAGATCGAGGCCGAGATGCGCGCCGACGAAAAGGAATGTGCCGAGCACATCATGCTTGTGGACCTGGGGCGCAACGATGTGGGCCGTGTCAGCGAGTTCGGCAGCGTGCGCGTCAAGGACCTGATGTTCGTCGAGCGATACAGCCACGTCATGCACCTGGTCACGTCGCTCGAAGGCCGCCTCAAGCCGGAACTCGGCGCAATCGACGCGCTGCGTGCCTGCTTTCCCGCAGGCACGTTGAGCGGCGCTCCGAAGGTCCGGGCCATGGAGATCATTGAAGAACTGGAACCGGCACGGCGCGGCGTCTACGGCGGCAGCGTCCTCTATGCGGACTTCAACGGCAATCTGGATTCCTGCATCGCCATCCGCACGCTCTACATGGACGGCGAAAAAGGACACATCCAGTCTGGAGCAGGGTTAGTTGCTGATTCGGTACCCGAGAAGGAGTACGAGGAGAGCCTCAACAAGGCGCAGGCCGTTGTCCGCGCCATCGAACGCGCCCGCCAGAGCTGATGCCAAAGGTTACGACGGCAGCGATTCCTTTGCCTTCACGGTCTGCCGCTGGTACTGATGATCCTGATGCAGCGCCCACCAGATGCCGCCCACGATCTGCGCTGCGCCGATGCACCGCGTCAGCGTGGGATGTTCTTCGAGGCTGCCCATCAGCGCCTTCCAGGGCGCGGGGCCATGCTTCCAGGCGAGAGCGTCGTCCTCCGGCCTGACGACCGCCATCACGCCATCGCCGATCAGGGCCATGGCTGCAAAGTGTTTCCAGCGTCTTGATTCGTGAGACATGCGCACCACCTTCTCGGTTAGAGACCGGCTCGGCCCAGCCTGTTGCCTTACCAGCACGCCGGTCAGCGTAAAATCAAAATATCGCCATGGTCTTCGTTCTCGACAACTACGACTCCTTCACCTACAACCTTGTCCAATACATGGGCGAGTTGGGCGCCGAAATGGTCATCCGCCGCAACGACGAGCTGACGCCCGCCGAGGTTGAAGCTCTGCATCCCGACCGCATTCTCATCTCGCCCGGCCCATGTACGCCGCAGGATGCGGGAATCTCCATCGACCTGATCCGGCATTTCGCACAGATTAATCGCGCAGGAAGGCGAGTGCCGCTGCTCGGCGTGTGCCTGGGGCATCAGGCCATCGGCGCGGCGTTTGGCGGCAACGTGGTGCGCGCGCCTAAGCTGATGCACGGCAAGACCAGCGAGATCGAGCACGACGGCAAGACCATCTTTAGCGGTATTCCGCACACGATGACCTGCACGCGCTATCACTCGCTGATCGTCGCCGACAAAGACCTGCCAAAGGAGCTTGAGGTCTCGGCCCGCACGCTTGACGGTGAGACCATCATGGCGCTGCGCCACCGCGAGCTGCCGATTGAAGGGGTGCAGTTTCACCCGGAGAGCGTGCTGACGGCGCATGGCAAAGAGATTGTTCACAACTTCCTGAAGATGTAGGCGGACCTGACGATGGTGCTTCGGCTGGCGGCGATGTTTGCGATAGTGGTGACGTTCGCATCAGCGCAACAGGCTCCAGTCCCGCAGCCTATCGGTACAGTTTCGGTCGAGGACGCAACCGTTGCCGGTGCGCTGGTCGTCGCCAATGGCCGCACTTCACTCGAAGGAGGCGCGACGGTCACAGCGAAAGACCACACGGCAACGGTGAAGCTGACGCGCGGCGGCGAGGTGCGCGTCTGCTCCACCAGCAGTCTGCACCTGACCGAGGGCAAAAGCACGTCAGGCCCCAGGCCGCTGCTGCTCGCGCTCGACCACGGCGCGGTCGAGCTCCAGATGCCCGTCACCACAAGCGACGTCGTGATGACTCCGGACCTGCGCATCGCCATGAAGGCCAGCGGCCCGCTCGACCTGCGGATGCGGGTCACAAGCAGCGGCGACACGTGCATGGAGAATCGCGGCGCGGACGCCCCTGCGCTCCGCATCACCGATTCCTTCGGCGGAGCGATGTACATTCTCATCGGCGGCCAGCATGTGCTCTTCGAGCACGCCAGCTTGAAGGAGGTCGTCGATAACGAAACCTCTCCCTGCGGGTGCCCGCCGCCGCCCGTCGTTTCGGTCGCGGATGCGGGTCTCTCCTCGCTCACGCCCGCCGCTCCAGGCAGCAAAGTCGATAGCAAGACCGCCGCCGCGCAGCACCCGTTTCCTGCTGCAATCAGCGACGGTCTTGCAAAGCCCGCCGTCCCGCAGGCCACACCCGGCGTGACGCACGTGCAGGTTGCGACCACGCTCCACTACGACGGCGCTGCCGACACTCACCCAAAGCCCTCGTCTGCGACACCCGCCGAGTCTTCCACGCAAGGCAAGCAGGCAGCTTCGTCTCCCGATGAGACGGCCACCGCGCAGGCCCCGCCCCCGCCTGCATCCAAAGGCAAGGGCTTCGGCCACTCCATTGGCCACTTTTTCAAGCGCCTGTTCAGAAGGTCGAAACCCGGCAGTACGTTACAATAAAAGAGGTAGCGGGTGACTCGGCGGCGCATTGGCCCTCCACCTTCCCCGCGCCCATTCTCAAAAGTTCAGGCTGCGTTCCGCACGGACCGTCAGCACAGATCGCTAGATCAGGGGTTTTCTTATGTCAATTCCAGCAACGCAGATGCGTCCGGGCATGGTTATCAAGTTCAAGGACGACCTGCACCTCGTCTTCTCGGTCGAGCACCGCACGCCCGGCAACCTCCGCGCCTTCATCCAGGCCAAGCTGCGCAACATCCGCACCGGCGCCATGTTCGTCGAGCGGTTCCGCTCGCCCGACCCCATCGACCGTGTCGTCGTCGATGAGGTCAAGATGGAGTACCTCTACAGCGACGGCGACGACTACTACTTCATGGATATGGAGTCCTTCGAGCAGACGCACCTGAAGCGCGAGACGCTGGGCGACGCCGTGGACTACCTGCTGCCCAACCTCACCATCGCGGTCAGTTTCCACGACGGCAAGGCTGTCGGCATCGAGCTTCCGGGCGTCGTCGAGATGACCGTCGTCGAGACCGAGCCGGGCATCAAGTCGGCCACCGCATCGTCCGTCACCAAACCGGCGAAGCTCGAAACCGGCCTCGTCGTCCAGGTGCCGCCGTTCATCAACGAAGGCGAGAAGATCCGCGTGGACACAGCCGAAGGCGCGTACATGAG